>JASFIX010000164.1:0-8037 GCA_050122435.1 Desulfobacterales bacterium | reverse complement strand
CCAGTGCGGCCAGCAATACGGCATGTTCGTTGCAGTCACCCACGCGATTTTCTAAGGTGGAAAGCGCATCGGGCAGCGACAGGACCGGCCGCTTTTTAATATGGGTATACACCCAATTCAGCAACTTTCTGGCCTGGGTTAACGGGGGAGCATCAGGATCGTCTTCTAAAATTTCTCGGACCAGATCCCGGATCTTTTGATTGTCAGATTGAATAAATGGACCGGGTTTTAAAAATATTTTTTCTAATGCCCCCAGGTTTTCAGTCCGAAGTTCAGAAATCAGATTCGTCAGTGCTTCTTTTTTAACGGTCAAAACTTGCTGGTTAAATGTTTGCCGGCCGCCTTCGAGTTGCAGTTTTTCATTTGGGATCCCCTGGATTTTAACTTTTAGCATCTTAAGGTTTTCAACATTGTCAAGTTCGATGTTGGAGGCCACCGAAGCAATTTTTGTAAGATCCTGGCTGGATTCAAGGGCTAGCCCGTCAAGGGCATCTTTACGGTCCGTTTTTATCAAACTGATTCCCAACAGTCCTTTTTCCTTGACGATTTCACCTTCTTTTCCAATCCAGGCCAGCTGGGATACCCCTTTAAAATTCAAAGAGACTTTGGTGGCCGGCTGGTTGAGCCCTGCGATATCGATGAACTCCTGGCCGATAACTTCCGCAATGACCTCGGCCTGGCCCATAGAAGCCGGATCGAAAATATTAAAAATATATCTGTCGCCCGGTCTCAGATCGGTGGTAGCCAAGGCCCCCATAATACTGTTGATCAGGTAAGTCTTGCCTTTAACCGGAATTTCCAGTTGACGGCTCGAACCGGCGCTTTCCGTCGTCACCTGCAGTGTATTTCCCTCTACAGAACCCCGGACCGAAAAATGAAATCGGCCTGAACTGATTTCAAAATCAAGCTCCTGAAGCGTAAAATCCGGATTGAGCCGGCTTTTGGTGTTCAAGCTGATATCTTGAATCATTCCCATCGTATTGATACGCATTTGAACTGCCTCGGTCAGGCGATAACCGGTCATATCTTCATAAAATCGGGTATGGGAGAAGCCGATTTTACGCTCATTTTGGAAAATGTTCATCCAGCTATCGCGTTCAGAGACGGCATTGATAGACTCCAGGGACAGGGTGCGCGGACGAAACAAGAGTTTTTCCAATACTCCCAGGCGGATGATGAATAGGACGACAAATGCCAGCGTAAAAATACTGCCGGCAATCCAGAATACTCTAGATTTGTGGACGATCATGTCTAAAATTGTAAAGGATCACCACCAGCCTGTCAAATTTAGTTGGACTTATATTCAGAGATTTTGCAATGGAATCTGCAACCGGTTCATGATATGGGCAGATATAGTGGCGGTATAAATAGCGGTAGTGTGAAAGGAATGATTCAATGATATCAAAAAGGGACATTTCTGATTTGCCCGTTGCGAATTACGACTCCGATCGTAAAGGAATATTTATTCATCGAAATCAGTTAAGTGAAAGCGATTTCAATGTGGGCGATCGGTTTTCTTTAAAGGTGGGCAAACAGGATATATTTGCCATTTCGATTGTCAAAGACGATAAAGGCGATATCGTTTTTGATAAAAACGGGATATTTATCGAACGTACCCGCAGGATCGACATCTTACTGGGCGGTATATATCCTGAATATGTTCTTTATTTCGAATCCGATCCGCAGGGATCTATAAAACTAAGGCCCCTGGAAGCGGTGATCAAAAACAATTACATGTGAAACCGGTATTGAATAAGGAGACCTCAATGGAATGCAAAACCGAACAAAATCTTTCAAAATGCAATTGCAGTTATGAACCCTGCTCACGCAAAGGAAATTGCTGCGATTGTCTCAGTTATCATCTGACCAGCCGGGAGCTGCCCGCCTGCTGTTTCCCGAATGACAGAGAGCGCACTTATGACCGATCATTTGAGCATTTTGCCAGGCTGGTGACGGAAAATCGGGTTTAAGCTGAATAATTATGGTTTTCGGAACCCTTCCAACAGAAAAGGGAAAAACCTTCGTCCTGTAGGATGAACATTTGAAGTTTAACTCAGTTTTCCGGTTCTCCCGTTGAGCCCGTTGAGCCCGTTGAGCCAGGCAATAAAGGATAGATGTTTGATTTTTTTCGCCCTTCAAGAATTAACGGGCCTAACGGGCTTAACGGGCAAACTGGCTCAACCGAACCACAGAGAGGAGGAAGTAAAATGGCTCATGACCCACAATTTGGCTATAAAATCACAGCCACCGTTTTAAACGTCAAGGGCGAATGCGATGCATGCCATAAAGAAGGAGAAAACTTTGAAATCAGCTGCTTCGACTCCGGCGGGTTGTGCGGCTGGTTCTACCACGATATATTCCCCAGCCTGCAAACATTCCAGTTTGGTGGCTCGCTGCCGTGGTGGAAAGGGGATAGCATTGAACTGGGGTGCCCGGATCCAAAAAATCTTGTAACCATCCAATTAAAGAGGTCAAAACGAAGCTAGATGTTCAAATTTTGAACTTATCCACACATATCTTGATAAGGATTTGATATGAATTACATTTCTGCCAAAACCATTTACACCGGAAAAAAAGTGGTTTCGAATGCGCACCTTTTGTTTAACGGTAAAAAGATCAGCTCCATTTCAAAAACAAAAACCGGCCGAGGCTTAGGAAAATTTGATGTGCTGACCCCTGCCTTTATTGATCCGCACAGTCATATCGGTATGGAGCGCGCCGGGGAGCCGAATACCGAAGGGGAGGCCAATGAACACCAAGATCCCATTCTGGTGCTGACAGATGCGCTGGATTCAATCCAAATGGATGATAAGGCGCTAAAAGACGCTGTGGAAATGGGTGTGTTATATTCGTGTGTATTGCCCGGCAGTGGCAATATTATCGGCGGTCTTTCGGCGGTGATCAGAAATTACGCCGCCTCCAGCACAGACGCTTTAATTACCCGAGCCGGATTAAAAGGCGCGTTTGGGTTCAATCCCATGAAAACAAAAGCCTGGAAAGGTAAACGCCCAACCACCCGCATGGGAGCCGTGGCCATGCTGCGCAGCCGGCTGGATGAGGTGCGGCAGAAGATTCAAAAATATCGTAAAGCCAGGGGCATCAAAAAGGAAGACATTCAGTTTTCAGCTGAAGATGTGGTGCTGCGGAATTTATTGAGTCGCAAAATTCACCTGCGCTCGCACGTCCACAAAATCGATGATATCGCCGCACTTTTGCGACTGGTTGACGAATTTAAAATTAAGGTTACCGTTGATCATGCCGGAGATGTTCACCGGCCGGAGATTTTTCAGGAATTAAAGAAGCGCAAAATTCCGGTGGTTTACGGTCCAATTGATTCCTTCGCTTATAAAGTGGAACTTAAACATGAGGACCGGCGCAACGTGCGCTACCTGGTGGAATCCGGTGTTGATTTCGGTCTTATGACGGATCATCCGGTTACCCTTGCACGTCAGCTATTGCTGCAAACGCGCTGGTTTTTGCGGGCCGGTTTATCCAAACAACAGGCCATTGAATTAATTTCACGTCGAAATTCCAAAATCCTGGGAATTGATGACCGGCTCGGCACACTGGAAAAAGGCAAATGGGCGTCTTTTGTTTGTTGGAACGGGGATCCCTTTGATCTGGCCAGTTACCCGGTGGCGGTGTATGGCGAAGGACAGTTGCTTTACGCTGCTTCGTCAGGTTCATAGGTTCAGCGTTCAACATTTTTGGCCACTGGCTTCTCGCTTCTGGCACATGGCCAGTAATCGCTAGCCAGCAGCCAGTGACCAGAAGCCGGCGAACCCAGAATCTATTAAAGATTTGTAGACCAAATTCGGCGCATAAGGGTCTGTATGTTATAAAAAATAAGGCGATAATCTGAGGAATTAAATATGCCTAGACATGATAAACGCGTGGCATTGGTAACCGGAGGCAATCGGGGCATCGGCTATGCCATTAGCCGGAGCCTTGCCCAGCGGGGTATTGCAGTGATTCTGGGGGTCAGAGATCCGAATAAAGGTGCTAAGACTTGTTCTCGCCTGCAGGGTGAAGATCTGGATGTAAACTTTGAATTACTGGATGTCACCGATCAGGACAATCTCAAAACGGCGGTTAAACACATCCAGGCTCAGTTTGGCCGCCTGGATATTCTTGTGAATAATGCCGGCATACTGATCGACAGTGCTGAAAACACACTTGATGTTAATCGGAGCATAATTGAAAAAACATTACAAACCAATGTCCTGGGACCTTTGATGCTGTGTCAGAATTGCGTTTCCCTTATGAAAACGGGTGGCTATGGGCGTATCGTCAATATGTCCAGCACCTTGGGATCCTTATCAGAAATAGCCGATCCGGATTCGGCCTATGCCGGCGTTGGCACACCGGCATATCGTCTTTCCAAGGCAGCGTTAAATGCCGTTACGACACTGGTCGCCAAAGAAGTTCGTAATGATAACATCCTGATTAATTCAGCCTGCCCGGGTTGGGTCAGGACCGATATGGGCGGCGACCAGGCTCCTTTGACGCCCGAACAGGGTGCGGACACGCCAGTATGGCTGGCCACACTGCCCGATGGCGGGCCCACCGGCGGTTTTTACAGAGAACGGAAACGGATCCCGTGGTAAAATGAGACTTATTCGAGGCAGTTATCATAACGATACCCTGGCTAACTTCAGAGTTGCAAAACTGATTTCGATGGATATAATAAAGTCAGAAAAAATAACAGGGGTACCGTATGAGTTGGACTATTGCGGTCTCTATAAAGGAGGATTTCATGAAAAGACACCATAATAGGTTAAAAATATTAGTAATTTTGATCTTTATGGCAAACTTCATGGTGGCGAACGCAGAGGATGTTGATCCTAAACTGATGAAGGGCTGGGAGATTGGCAGCGAATACAACAGCCACTATGATGTCAGGGAATTCGAAAAATTAAGGGTCTGGTTTGTACGGGCTAAGAAAGTCACACCGATGCCCGGTATGTCGCCGGCCACCGTGATCGAGGTGCTCGAAGGGGGTGATCTGATTGAAGTTCATCTCTGCCCAGCCTGGTATCGAGAACCCTCCGACATACAGCTGAAGAAAAATGAGCGTATCAAAATAAAAGGAGTCTGGGCCGAAATTGACGGCAAGGATGTTTTTATGGCCTCCAAGATAAAAAAAGATCCCAACTTTGAAATCATCAAAGTCCGCCTTACCAAAGATGGCACTCCCTTCTGGACGATGACACCCGAACGGCGTGCCTGGGAAATGTTGTCTGATAAAGAAAAAAAGGCACGAATCGCAAATGGGGAAAAACCCCCGTCATAGACGAAATCTCAGTAAATAATAGGGACGATGCCGAATCCTAAATGGAATCCTGGCTCGCTGCTCGAGCTCTCCGGGTATTACTGGAAGACCTGCACACTGCATGCTGCCGTTAAACTGGATGTATTTACCTGCCTGGGCGATGAGCAGTTGGAAATTGCAGAAGTCTCGGACAGGCTCAAGACCTCGACCAGAGGCACGGAACGACTGCTCAATGCGTTGGTTGCCATGGAACTGCTGACAAAAGCAGATGACAAATACGTCAACACGTCATCGGCCCGCGAATTTCTTTCTAAAGACTCCCCTAAATATCTCGGCAATATCATTATGCATCATCACCATCTGGTTGAATCCTGGTCACAGCTGGATCAGGCCGTTCAATCCGGAAGGCCGATTCGTAAACGGTCCTCCTTCAACGATGATGAATGGAGAGAAAGCTTTTTAATGGGCATGTTTAACATGGCTATGAATATGGCTCCCATGCTCATCCCCAGGATTGATATTTCCTCCCGCCGACATCTGCTTGACCTGGGGGGCGGTCCCGGCACCTATGCGATTCATTTTTGCCGTCACAATCCCCGGTTAAAAGCCACCGTTTTTGACATGCCCACCACCCGGCCGTTTGCCGAAAAAACCATTGCTCACTTTGAGTTGTCGGATCGGATTAATTTTGTGGAGGGCAATTATCTTAAAGATGATATTGAGGGCCCTTTCGATGTGGCCTGGCTTTCCCACATTCTGCATGGCGAAAATCCCGATGGGTGCAAAACCATTATTCAAAAAGCGATTGCCGCGCTTGAGTCCGGGGGAATTATTATTATTCATGATTTTATCCTCAATAATTCCATGGATGGCCCTCTTTTTCCGGCCCTTTTTTCTCTCAATATGCTACTGGGAAACGATGGCCAGGCGTATTCAGAACGGCAGCTAATGGACATGCTGGCTGACGCCGGTGCAAAGGACATCCAACGCCTTGAAGTCCAAACCCCCAATGACTCCGGTATTATCACCGGCATCGTCTAGAAGTGGTTTTAAAGCCCCTTCTAATGTCCGATAGCTGCGTTGTCCCGCGGATTAAAATACTCACGTACTTACGTGTACGCTCGGAAAAACGCGTTTCAATCCACGCGACGCCTTACTCTCGAACATGATCTGGGGCTTTAAAACCACTTTTAAATGGGAAAAGCATGTCTTGACAATTAACAGAGGAGATGCTTTTTTTAAAACTTTGAAGTCGGTGGGATCCGCACCGGGGACGGCGGAAAAGTGAAAGGAGTACAGTTGCCAATGGCAGAGAAAGCTTTTGAACCAGTCGGCATAATGGGGCCGCAGATATTTGGATTGCCGGTTGATCGCAACACTCTGTTTTCCAATCATAAAAATATTTATAAAAAGCGCATTGAAAATCGACAGCGCAACTTTATTGTTAAATTACCCTTTCTCAAACCCTTTTTAAAAACCGGTGAGAAGATTTTGCTGGTTTCAACCGGATATTCGCCGATTGCATCTCTGGCCCAGTATATTACCGGTTTCTTATTTGTTTATCTTAAACGCTCCCTGTTTGTCTTTACCAATCATCGAATTTTTCATGTGCCGACAACCCCGAATTACAAATTCAAGCAGTCTCTTTCTCAGATTTACTATGCCGGTTGCCAATCCATTGAGCTAAAAGGTGGGACCCTGGTTGTGCAGCATGCAAAATCCGGTAAAATAGAGAAGTTTAAGGCCGTTGCGCTGGCGGACAGAAAAAAAATCAGGGCATTGCTTAAACAAAAGCCCTTCTCGGGGGGCAAAAGTCAGGTGGGCGAACGCTTTCACCTATGCCCACAGTGCACCCGACTGCTGGAGGTCGCAAAATATGTCTGCGAATCCTGTGGTTTAAAATTTAAAAACAAAATCACTGCCTATATTCTGGCTATTCTTTTTCCGGGAGGCGGTTATTTATATACTCGCCACTATTTGCTCGGGCTGCTCAATGCGATTGTAGAAATCTTTCTGTTGCTTTACATCGCTATGACAGTAGAGGGTGTTCGCAACAGGATTGATGGCAGCTTGGTCTATCTGCTCGTGCTTGGTTCCATTTTTGTGGCCGTCAAAGTTATATCAGTTATTCATTCCGCTCATTTTATCTCTGAATTTATTCCCCGAAAAAAAGAGGTACAGGCCAATCCCGCCGCCGCCAAATCCCGCCCGCAAAATCAAGATCAGAAAAGCAATGACTAAAGTGAACTAAAGTGAGAAGTGACTAAAGCTATAGCTCACCGCAGAGACGCAGAGCGCGCACAGAAAAATTTCTTTATAAAAGATCTTTGTGAACTCCCTTCGGTCTGAGCTCAGGGTCGAAGACTGCGTCTCTGCGGTGAATCAATTAAAAAATTGATCGTTCGACCCTGAGGCTCTCGACGGGCATGATGCCATAACTTCAGGCGCTCTAATCACTTTAGTTCACTTCTCACTTTCATAAAATTCGTCACTCACTTATTTGTTTTTTAATAGCTTCTATTTATTCCACGAAAACAAAGCCGCCCCCAGCATTAAAAAAGCCAGCGTCATCAGCGAAAGAATCATAATTTGCGGGCCGACATCGATCAATCCGGCAGCGTCGTGCATGATTTTGCGGGCGGCGGTGAGCATGTGGGTCAGCGGGAAAATATTTGCAAAACTTTTCACCCACCCCGGTGCGCCTTCCAGTGAAAACCAGACTTCGGATAGAAACATCATCGGCCAGGAGATAAAGTTTAAAATTC
>JASFIX010000163.1:0-8060 GCA_050122435.1 Desulfobacterales bacterium | reverse complement strand
CGGCGGCATCATGACCCCAGAGGATGCGCTGGAGTTTTTGATCGCAGGGGCGGCCGCAGTCCAGGTAGGTACCGCCAATTTTGTAAAACCGGATGCGACGATCGATATTATTGACGGTATCGAAATGTTTTTGGCCCAGAATAAAATTGACCGGGTCGCCGATATTATCGGAACGCTGGAGACAAAGGATCAACAACCATGGGAGTGATGGAGTGTTGGAGTATTGGAGTAATGGGGAGTTCCGCACTTGAGCATGCTTTTACCCATTACTCCAGTTCTCCAGTTCTCCAATACTCCAAATTTATAAAACACTTGCCTCCTTGACCGGTTGGGTCTTGAGGTATTCCAATCGATTCAACCCGTTTACATACGCTTTGGCACTGGCGGTGATAATGTCCGGATCCGCACCGCGACCCAATGCCAGAAGTCCGTTTTCTCTCAAGCGAACGGTGACTTCCCCCTGGGCATCAGTGCCGCCAGTCAAGGCACTGACCGAAAACCGTAACAGTTCCGATGCGGTTCCGGTGAGTTTTCCGATGGTATTAAAGGCCGCATCGATCGGTCCATTCCCATAGCCCGCGCCCTGCACGGTCCTGCCGTTGATGTCTAGCTTGACGCTGGCCATCGGCAACACGGTGGTGCCGGCGGTTACATGAAGGTATTCAAGCTTAAAAATATCCGTGGTACGCAAGATACCCTCGGTCACGATGACTTCAAGGTCTTCATCGACGACGTGCTTTTTCTTATCCGCCAGCTCTTTGAATCGAGTAAAGACAAGGTTGATTTCTTCATCCGACAGATCATAGCCCATGGTCTTTAGTCGTGAACGCAGTGCATGTCTTCCTGAATGTTTGCCCAGTACAAGCTTGTTGGTACTGAGGCCGACCGTTTCCGGTTTCATGATTTCATAGGTCATGGGATTTTTCAGCACACCGTCCTGATGAATCCCGGCCTCATGAGCAAATGCGTTGGCGCCGACAATGGCCTTATTGGGCTGTACGATAATGCCGGTGATCATGCTAACCAGCCGGCTGGTGGGATGAATGCTCTGGGTATTAATGGAAGTAGTCAGCCCTAAAGCATTGTTGCGGGTCACCAGTGACATGACGACCTCTTCAAGAGAAGTATTGCCGGCCCTCTCACCGATTCCGTTGATGGTCACTTCGGCCTGGCGGGCGCCCGCAGTAATCGCTGAAATCGTATTCGCCGTTGCCAGGCCCAAATCATTATGACAGTGAACACTTAACACTGCTTTATCAATATTGGGTGTGTGGGCTTTTACATAGCCGACCAGTTCAGAAAATTCCTCTGGAATTGCATAGCCAACGGTGTCGGGCAGGTTAACTGTAGTGGCCCCGGCTTCGATGACGGATTCAAATACCTTACATAAAAAATCGCGGTCGCTGCGGGAACCATCCTCGGCCGAGAATTCGACATTATCGGTTAGGGAAGTGGCATATTTTACCGCCTCAACTGCGGCCTTAACGACCTCGTCCCGGGTCATTTTTAATTTGTATTCCAGGTGAATGTCCGAGGTCGCGATAAAGGTGTGGATTCTGGGTTTGGCGGCATGGCGGATAGCCTGCCAGGCACGGTCGATATCGTCCTTGGAGGTACGCGCCAGAGCCGCCACTTCCGTTTTTTCCAGCTTGCCGGCGATGCGTGAAACAGCTTCCATATCGCCTTCAGATGCGGCTGGAAAGCCGGCTTCCAGAATATCCACTCCCAGTTTCTCCAACTGAGTGGCAATTCGCAGTTTCTCGGCCGTATTCATGCTGGCGCCCGGACTCTGTTCACCATCTCTTAAGGTGGTATCAAATATCAGTACATGATTCTTCATTTTGTTTTGACTCCCTCTGTTTCGGTAAATGGCTGAATTGTTAATGGGTTAAATGGTTGTCGCAATCAAACATCCGGTATCGATTCAACTATTTAACCATTTGACATGTTGACTATTTCCCCGGGGAGCATCGGCCGCAGGCACCGAATGATCGGTTGTCCTGCGGCGTTGATTCCTTGTGTTTGTTTCAATTGTTTACTCCTTTATTTTTTCAGACTGAATTCTGAGCTCGGATGCGTTCCTCTCTTTCGAGCTTGAGCTGAAAACTGTCGGCCAGAGCCTGCCAGCTGGCCTCGATAATATCTTCGGAAACCCCCATGGTACTCCAAATGTCGTTTTGATCCCTCGATTCAATTAAAACCCTGACCTTGGCGGCCGAGCCGCGGCTACCATCAATGACGCGCACTTTAAAATCAACCAGGCGCATCGTATCCAGATCCGGATAGAATTTATCCAGCGCTTTTCGAAGCGCATTGTCCAGGGCACTGACAGGTCCGTATCCTTCGCCGGCGGTAATCTCCTCTCTATCGCCGACGCTGATTTTGATGGTCGCATGGGCACTGCATGGCTGATCTTTGTCCTTTTCGATAGTGACCCGGAAGGATTCGAGTGCAAAATGAGGTTTGAATTGATCGGTAAACTTTTCCAGCAGAATTTTAAAGGTGCCGTCGGCAGAGTCAAACTGGTATCCTTCCTGCTCCATTTGTTTGATCTCTGAGGCGATCTGACGGCTGTTAAAGCCGTTTTTGCCCAATTCGACCCCGAGTTCTCTGGCCTTGTATTCCACGTTGCTTTTGCCGGATAAATCGGACACCAGAACCCGGCGGCTGTTACCGACCTTTTCTGGATCCATGTGTTCATAAGCCCGTGGCGTCTTCATGATGGCACTGACATGGATGCCACCCTTATGGGCGAAGGCACTTTTACCGACAAAGGGTCGCGAATTGAGTGGAACCAGATTGGCGGTTTCGCTGACATATCTCGAAAGGTTTTTTAATTTTTTAAGATTTTTCTGCGTGACACACTCACGTTCCATTTTGAGGCTCAGGATCGGGATGATTGATGTCAGATCAGCATTACCGCATCTCTCCCCATAGCCATTCATGGTTCCATGCACCATTACGGCGCCATTTTGAACAGCAGTTATTGAATTTGCCACTGCCATTCCGCAGTCGTTGTGGCTGTGAATTCCGAGTTTGACGGAACCGTTTTTAGATGGGTCGGTGCTGATGCTGTTTAAGCGCTGTTGAACTTCGGTAATGATCGATTCGAGTTGAAAGGGTAGGGTGCCCCCATTGGTATCGCATAAAACAATATAATCTGCGCCGGCATCCAACGCTGCCGATAGTGATTGCAGGGCGTAGTCCCGGTTGTTTTTATAGCCGTCGAAGAAGTGTTCAGCATCGTAGATGACCTCGCGGCCATGTTGTTTTAAAAAGACCACACTGTCGTTTATCATGGACAGATTTTCCGGCAGGGTATTGTTCATGATTTTCTCTACATGAAGATCCCAGCTTTTACCAAAAACCGTGACGGCCGGAGTCTCGGTTTCCAGAAGGGCCTTGAGGTTTTCATCTTGATCAGCGGTGATGCCGGGCTTGCGGGTTGAACCAAACGCGGCCAGACGGGCATTCTTAAAACTGATTCTTTTGGTCAGATTAAAAAAGGCCACATCTCTTGGGTTGGACCCGGGCCAGCCGCCTTCGATATAATGCATACCAATGTCATCGAGCCGCATCGCAATATTTAATTTTTCGTCAGCAGAGAAGGTGACATTTTCTCCCTGGGTGCCATCTCTTAAAGTCGTATCATAAAGCAGGATTGGGTCCATAAGGTTCTCCAAATCATTTACAGCATTTGTCACGAGGTGGGGGCACGGGGCTAACAATGTGTGGGAAATTAATGCTCAATGCCTTTACGCCCACGCCATACACCATGTGCTATGCTTGCTTTTTACGGTTTTCCGGCCGGAGCGAGCGCACCGTCGCACCGGTCTGCCACATTTCAGATTCCTTGATTGTCGATAATTCTTTTTCAAGTTTTTGGCGATAATCCGGAGCGCTATTGGATTCCAGCACACGTTTGGTTTCATCTCCGGATATGACTTTTTGATACAATTCATCAAACACGGGAGTGACCGCATCTCGAAATTTCGGTGCCCAGTCCAGGGCGCCACGCTGAGCTGTGGTCGAGCAACTGGCAAACATCCAGTCCATACCATTTGCCGCCACCAGGCGGATGAGGCTCTGAGTCAACTCCTCCACCGTCTCATTAAAGGCTTCGCTGGGGCTGTGTCCGTTTTTTCGCAGAAGCGTATACTGCGCTTCCATGACACCGGCCAGACAGCCCATCAACACACCGCGTTCGCCGGTTAAATCACTGTGGACTTCATTGGCAAAGGTAGTCGGGAACAGGTATCCGGATCCGATGGCAATTCCCAGCGCCAGTGTTTTTTCCCTGGCGGTTCCGGTGTAATCCTGATGGATGGCGAAACTCGAGTTGATGCCGCTGCCATCCAGATAATTACTTCTTACCGTGCGTCCGGAACCTTTGGGTGCGACCAGAACGACATCCACATTTTCCGGTGGAATCACACCGGTTTGATCGTGAAAGACGATTGAAAAACCATGCGAAAAATAAAGCGTGTTTCCTTCAGCCAAACATTCTTTTAGCTCCGGCCACACCGCCATCTGGCCGGCATCTGAAAGCAGGTACTGGATGATGGTCGCCTGCCGGGCGGCTTCCACGACCGGGAAAAGCGTTTTGCCGGGCACAAAGCCGTCGGTAACCGCCCGGTCCCAGGACGCGCTGTTTTCGCGTTGGCCAACAATGACGTTGATACCGTTATCCCTCATATTTAATGCCTGTCCGGGCCCCTGAACTCCGTAACCCAGTACTGCCACAATCTCGTCTTTAAGAATTTCCCTGGCTTTTTGCAGGGGAAATTCTTCATCCGTAATCACTTCTTCCATCACGCCACCAAAGTTGAACTGTGCCATCCTATCTCTCCTTTTTTAAATTATACACTATAAAGTAATTGTTCATTTATGAATTGAAACCTACTTGGGTTCGCGATACAGCGCCAGCGTCCCGCTGCGGGCAATTTTTTGTATTCCCATGGGTTTGAGTAGATTGATCAGCGCGGTCAATTTGCCTTCATCTCCGGTTACCTCGATAATATAATGCTCGGTGCCGACGTCGATAACCTTGCAACGAAAGATGTCGACGATTCGAAGTATTTCTGCCCGAAGATCCGGTTTGGCCTGCACGCAGATCAGCGCCATTTCGCGTTTAACCGCCTTGGATCCGGTCATGTCACGCAGCTTTATGACATTAATCAGTTTCCTGAGCTGTTTTTCAATCTGCTCGATCAGTGGCGGGTTTGCTTTGGTAACAATGGTAATTCTGGAAACTCGGGGATCCATTGTCGGCGCGGTGCACAAGCTTTCAATATTGAATCCTTTGCCACTGAATAATCCGGCAACTCTTGAAAGTACTCCCGGTTCATTATCAACCAGCATCGTCATGACATGCTTTTTTTCTTTCATCGTTTAATTCCTTGTTCCGTGTTCCGTGTTATGAGTAGCGGGTTGCGGGTTGGTTGTAGTCTTAAATTCGTCGAGTCAAAACGAAACGCGTAACCCGCAACCCGTAACCCGAATCTCGCCCACTTACACCAGCAGCATTTCCGTAATGGGTGCGCCGGCGGGGACCATAGGATAAACACTTTCTTCGCGATCCACTCTAAAATCCATAATAACGGGTTGCGGAACCGAAAGACCTTCCTTGATCACGGCTTCAACCTCATCCGGTTTTGATGCCCGCAAACCAACCGCCCCGAATGCCTCGGCCAGTTTCACGAAATCGGGCGCACAATTCATATCCGTGCAGACATAACGTTTCTCGTAAAATAATTCCTGCCACTGGCGAACCATTCCCAGGTAAGCGTTATTCAAAATAGCGACCTTAACCGGTAGACAACATTGGACTGCCGTGGCCATTTCTTGAATATTCATTTGAATGCTGCCGTCTCCGGCAATATCGATCACTAGCCTATCGGGGCAGGCTATCTGGGCACCGATGGCTGCTGGTAGGCCAAATCCCATCGTGCCGAGACCACCGGAGGTGATAAAATGGTTGGGCTGATTAAAATGATAATATTGGGCGGCCCACATCTGGTTTTGGCCGACTTCCGTCGTGATAATGGCATCGCCTTTTGTTATTTCATACAGTTTCTCAACAACAAATTGGGGTTTTATTGTATCCCCCTGCTTGTAGGCCAGCGGTTTTGTGCTTTTCCATTCCTCAATTTGTGAGAACCATTCTTTGCGTTTAGCGGCCATGTCGTTTAGGCCGGCTTCATCGACAAGTTCATTCAAGAGGTGCAGACTGGTCTTACAATCCCCCACAATTGGAATTGTCACCGGTATATTTTTTCGGATTGAGGTCGGATCAATATCGATGTGAACGATTTTTGCCTGGGAAGCAAAAGCATCTGTTTTTCCGGTAACGCGGTCATCAAAGCGGACTCCGACAGAAATGATAAGGTCGCAGGCGCCGGTGCTCATATTTGCCCGATAGGTGCCATGCATGCCGATCATTCCAAGCCACAGCGGATCTGTGCCCGGAAATGCGCCTAAACCCATCAAAGAGGTCGTGACCGGGATTTGGGTTTTACGTGCAAATTCGGTCAGTTCGGTTGCAGCCCGCGATAAAATAATCCCGCCTCCGGCAAAGATTACCGGGCGCTCTGATTCTTTGATCAGTTCGATTGCTTTTCGCAATTGCTTCATGTTCGGATTATAGGTCGGATTGTATGATTTCAGCCGGACCTCTTTTATGGGGGTATAGTCAACGGTTTCCTTGGTGACATCTTTGGGGATATCAACGAGCACCGGTCCCGGGCGACCGGAGCGGGCCAGGTAAAATGCTTCTTTGATAATCCGGGGAAATTCTGCGGCGGATTGTACGAGGTAATTATGTTTGGTGCAAGGGCGGGTGATACCGACGATGTCAACTTCCTGGAAGGCGTCATTGCCGATCAACTGGGTGGGTACCTGACCGGTAAAAACAACCAGGGGTATGGAGTCCATATAGGCAGTCGCAATACCGGTAACCGTGTTGGTTGCCCCCGGACCCGAGGTCACCAGGCAAACGCCTGTTTTACCGCTGGCGCGGGCATAACCGTCAGCTGCATGTACAGCACCTTGTTCATGTCTGACCAAAACGCGTCGGATATCTGTTTTAGCCAGTTCATCAAACAGATCAATTACGACTCCGCCCGGAAATCCGAAGATGGTGTCCACTCCTTCTTCTTTGAGTACCTCCATCATAATTTGTGCACCGGTTAGTTCCATTGTTGTTTTCCTCTTTAAACTGCTTGAGCGTTAATATTTAGTTTTATAAATTTATTGATATTCGGACAAAAAAAAATCCGTTATCAGCGTTGGAGCTGATAACGGATTTTTTTTTGAACGATTAAGTCAGGCCATTATCAACCCCTTGCCCCCCAGCGGACAATGATAATGCCGCTGACGAGTACCAGAATCAGGCTAATAAGGTTGGTAATGGCGATTATTTTTTTCATAATGATTAAAAATTTTTAAAATTATCTTGTAGCAGGACAATTTTTTATTGTCAAGCTTTTTTAAATACGCTCTTTATAGCCGCACTCGTCGGACAGACAGATTAAAAAAGTCCCTTGCTTTTTGGTGGTTTTCTCAACCAATATCTTCGCACCGCATTGAGGGCAATCCTGCGCGATCGGCTTGTCCCAACTGGCAAACTCGCATTTCGGAAATCGGCTGCAGCCGTAAAATATTTTCCCACGCCTTGACTTTCTTTCAACGATATCCCCATTGCAGCCCTCTTCCGGACATTTAATTCCAATTTTAGAATTGGCGCCATTGGAATTTATGGATTGCGTATTTTTACAATCAGGATAAGCGCTGCACGCTAAGAATTCACCATAGCGGCCGCGCTTGATAACCATCGGGCTGCCGCATTTATCGCAGGATTTATCGACCACTTCCTCAGAAGATATTTCAACGGGCTGGATGTTTCCTTTCTCATCTCGGGTGTAGTCATTGGAATAGTTGCAATCCGGATAGCCGCTGCAGGCTATAAAAGGGCCGTTTTTTCCGACCTTGATATGCAAGGGTTTTCGACATTGCGGGCAATCGAGTCCGGTGGAAAATCCAACGCCTTTCACACTGAGCAT
>JASFIX010000162.1:0-8072 GCA_050122435.1 Desulfobacterales bacterium | reverse complement strand
AGTGGATTGCGGATTGTGGATTGTGGATTTGGGATTACCGCCTGAGGGAAACAGTGGTGCGACGCCGTATAAAATTATGGAGCTTAAGTTATTATGAGCAATCAGCCATATTATACGCTTCTGGCAAGCTTGCCGCCGTTGCCGCGCTTTGATCAGACCGAACGGTTGCCGATTACACAGGAACGGCTGGTCCAGCGTCTCAGTATGCTCAGAGACGATGATGCGCAATTGTATGAACATGCGGCCGATTTTCTGGCCTGGCAGCGGCAAACTGCAACACGTACGGATCAAGAAATGATTGCCAATTTCAAAAAAATGGAAGAACACATGGCTCTCCCGGCGCTTCACTCCATCTTCGATTTTCCCATTGATCAGCGCACGATTATGGCAGCCCTTCGGCGTCGTTTTCGCGGTTTGCCGGCCCCGGCTGCCGGCGAGCCGTGGGGTGTCGGGCGCTATGTCAGGCATATCGAGCGCAACTGGGATGATCCGTATTTTAAGCTGAGTGCCATATATCCCTGGATTCCTCAGGCCCGCACCCATCTTGAAGCCGGAGAGACCATGGCACTCGAGCGCCTGCTCAAGAACACGCTCTGGAATCATATGGATCGAGCGGTGCCCGCTTATGAGTTTGGAATCAGCGCGGTGCTTATATACATTATAAAATGGGGCATCCTGCACCGGTGGCTGTCCTATGACATCGAAGATGCCAAGGTGCGCTTTGATGAATTAGTAACGGAGGTAACCGATGAGCAACCAAAAATCTTCGACGGCTGAACCCAAAACATCAGCAGCGTCTGAGAGCGCCAGCGCCCGGGTGTTGAGCGTGCGCGAAAGTTTGGTCAGCATCGACACGGGCGGTACGGCCATCAAGAAAAATGAGGTGGGCTACATTCTTGTCGGTAAGGAACGCCTTATGGCTGAAGTATTGCGCGTACACGGCAATACAGCCGATATGCAGGTGTTTGAAGACACCCGTGGCGTTAAAGTTGGTGACCCGGTTGAGATGAGCAACCAGATGCTGTCCGTCTTCCTGGGTCCCGGACTGCTGGGGCAGGTATTTGACGGACTGCAAAATCCGTTGGCGCTCTTGGCCCGCAATCACGGATTTTTTCTGCCGCGCGGTGAGGATGTATTCCCTTTGGACCATGAAAAAAAATGGGCTTTTACACCAATGGCTTCAACCGGAGACAAGCTTGTCGCCGGACAACCGCTCGGAGCGGTCAAGGAAGGATTGTTCAGCCATAAAATAATGCTACCCTTCAGCGAACCTGAGGCGGTCGAGGTTACCTGGATTCAGGAAGGAAGCTTTACCGTGAACACGCCCATTGCCCGGATTCAAACCCCTGATGGCGCCGAGCGTGAACTGACCATGGTACAGCCATGGCCGGTCCGCCGCCCGATCCCTGAGGCCATGCTGCGACGACGCTTTGCCGAACGGCTGTATCCGACAGAGCCAATGACCACGACCACCCGTATCATCGATACGTTTTTTCCCATCGCACGGGGAGGAATGGCCTGTATCCCCGGCCCGTTCGGTGCCGGGAAAACCGTCCTGCAAAGCCTGATTTCGCGCTATTCGACAGTGGACATCGTGATTGTGACTGCCTGCGGCGAGCGAGCCGGCGAAGTCGTTGAGACCATCAAGGAGTTTCCGGAAACCAAAGATCCACGTACCGGCGGCTCATTGATGGATCGTACAATCATCATTTGCAACACGTCCTCTATGCCGGTGGCTGCGCGGGAGTCTTCCATATACACCGGAATTACACTGGGCGAATACTACCGTCAGATGGGCTACCATGTACTGATGATTGCAGACTCCACTTCCCGCTGGGCACAGGCCATGCGCGAAACCTCCGGGCGCATGGAAGAGATCCCCGGTGAAGAAGCCTTTCCTGCCTATTTAGATTCCTCAATCAAAAATGTTTACGAACGGGCCGGCGTGATCAAATGTCCGGACGAATCAGTCGGGAGCCTTACGATGATTGGAACCGTCTCACCAGCCGGCGGCAACTTCGAGGAGCCGGTCACACAGGCAACCCTGGCCACCGTTAAAACCTTCCTGGGCCTTTCCTATGATCGGGCGTACAAGCGTTTCTATCCGGCTATCGATCCCCTGATCTCCTGGTCCCGTTATCTGGATCAACTACAGGAATGGTTTGCTGAAAACTGTGGCACTGAATGGGTTAGCGACATCAAAGCCATGCAGGAATTATTGCGCAAAGGCGATACCATCTACCAGATGATGCAGGTTACCGGCGAAGAGGGAATCAGTATCGAGGATTTTATTGCCTGGCAAAAGGCCACCTTGCTCGACATGGTTTTTTTACAGCAGGACGCTTTTGACGCGGTCGATGCGTCCATGTCGGTAGAACGCCAGCAAAAAAGCTTTCAGTTGCTAAAAAGTCTCATCGAGACAGACTATCGGTTTACCGATAAGGATGCAGCGAGGGATTTTTTTACAAAAATTACGAGCGCTTATAAGAATCTTAATTACAGCCCGGAGGAATCGCAAGAGTATCAACGCTACCAGAAAGAAATTGAAGACCTCGCGGCAGAGTACTCCATCGGTGACTAAGATAGATCGGAAAGTTTCGCCTGAGTTGATTATTAATCGCGATGGCACGGATTAAGGGAAAGATATTGTTATGAAAATTGGAATTGTCGGTTGCGGTTTCGTGGGCAGTTCAGGAGCCTTTGCCATCGCGCTCGAAGGCAAAGCCAACGAGCTGATACTTGTCGATCTGAATGCAGACCTGGCCGAAGCACATGCCGAAGATATTCTGCATGCCACGCCTTTTAGTCAACCCGTAAAGATTGCTGCCGGTGATTACCCTGCACTCAAAAGTGCCGATATTGTTGTTCTGGCCTGCGGGGTTGGGCAAAAACCGGGAGAAACCCGGCTGCAACTGCTGGAACGTAATGTGCAGGTTTTTCAAAATGTCGTGCCCCGGGTTCTTGAATACGCGCCGGAGACCCTTCTGCTGATTGTCTCCAACCCGGTCGATATTATGACCCAGGTGGTTACAAAAATATCCAACCTGCCCTCTAAACGCGTCATCGGTTCCGGAACCATTCTTGACACCGCTCGTTTTCGCACCCTTCTTGCAGAACATCTCAGCATCGCACCGCATTCGGTGCATGCCTACGTTTTGGGAGAACATGGCGATTCGGAAGTTTTAGCCTGGTCATCTGGAAAGGTCGGGGGGGTACCGGTTGAAGAATTTGCAAATCAAATTGGCCGGCCAATAACGGATGAAGCCAAAGCAAAAATCGACGACGGTGTCCGTAAAGCCGCCTATCGCATCATCGCGGGCAAAGGTGCCACCTATTATGGTATCGGCGCCGGTATTGCCAGAATTGTCAGAGCCATTGGAGATGATGAGGGTGCTGTGTTCACCCTTTCGAACGTCGACGGATTTGGTGGTATAAGCCTTTCTCTGCCCCGGGTGCTGAAGGCAAAAGGGGTAGTAGAGACCATCCAACCGCTGCTGTCAGACAAGGAAGCGCAAGCCCTCAATCACAGTGCCGAGATATTAAAAGCAGCAGCCGGCGAGCTTAACTTCTAAATTTATGTCATGCATTTAGGGAGGAGCATGAAAATGACAAATGCGGTTACAAAAATGGAACCGCTAAAAAAGGCGAAAAAATTTAAAGGCCGGCCGGGCCCGGTGGTTCTGGCGATTTTAGATGGTATCGGTATCGGAACCTGTGCGGATGGCGATGTGGTCAGCCGCGCAAACACGTCGACACTGGATTGGCTGGCTCAAAACGCCCTGGCCACTCAGCTCAAGGCCCATGGAACCGCAGTGGGCATGCCCTCGGATGCCGATATGGGCAACAGTGAGATCGGCCATAACGCCATTGGATGTGGCCGCGTTTTTGCCCAGGGCGCCAAGCTGGTCGATGAATCCATTGAAAGCGGCAGCCTTTTTAAGGGGGAGGTCTGGAAAGAATTGATTGCGAACGTCGTCGACCATGATTCCAGGCTGCATTTTATCGGATTGTTCTCAGACGGCAACGTCCACAGTCATATCGACCACCTGGAGGCCATGCTGGCCGAGGCAAAAAACAAGGGCGTTAAAAAAGCCTGTGTCCATATTCTGCTGGATGGACGCGATGTGCCGCCGACTTCGGCCCTGGAATATGTCGACCGGCTCGAAAATTTTTTGTCGGAGCTTGTAAAAGACAGCAAGGTTGATTTTGCCATTGCCTCCGGCGGCGGTCGCATGCAAATAACCATGGACCGCTATCAGGCCAACTGGGGTATGGTTGAACTGGGATGGAAAACCCATGTCCTGGGTGAGGGTCGAAAATTCGGATCTGCCCGTGAGGCGATTGAAACCTTGCGCCAGGAAAACCCGGATGCTATCGATCAGGATCTCCCGCCATTTGTCATCGGCCGCGACAACGCGCCCCTGGGCCCCATTGAGGAAAATGACAGCGTCATTTTTTTTAATTTCAGGGGTGATCGAGCTATCGAGATCAGTATGGCTTTTGAAGAAGATGAATTTGACAAATTCCCGCGGGGACCCAAACTAAATGTCAAATACGCCGGCATGATGCAATACGACGGTGATGCGCTGATTCCGCAAAAGTATCTGGTGGATCCGCCC
The DNA here is from genome assembly GCA_050122435.1 of Desulfobacterales bacterium. Classification (GTDB taxonomy): domain Bacteria; phylum Desulfobacterota; class Desulfobacteria; order Desulfobacterales; family JAHEIW01; genus JAHEIW01. The sequence goes on along the minus strand of JASFIX010000162.1, from coordinate 3,453 downwards.
GGAATTGATCGAACCATCGGTGAGTATTTGGTCAAGGCCGGCATCAAACAGCTGGCCATCAGCGAAACTCAAAAATTCGGCCATGTGACCTATTTTTTTAACGGCAACCGCTCCGGTAAATTTGACGATTCTTTAGAGGACTACATCGAAGTGCCCTCCGACAATGTCCCCTTTGAACAACGGCCCTGGATGAAAGCGGCTGAGATTACCGATAAGGTCGTTGAAGCCATCTTGGATGGTACATACGATTTTATCCGGCTCAATTTTGCCAACGGCGATATGGTGGGACATACGGGTAATGCTCAGGCAGTTGAGATTGCAATCGAGACCGTAGACTTGTGTATCGCCCGGCTTGTCAGAGCGATAAAAAAGGCGAATGGTATTCTGGTCGTTTCGGCGGATCATGGAAATTCAGATGATATGTATGAATGCGATTCTAAAACGGGCAAAGTCATCTATGATGAGAAAACCGGAAAACCCAAGCCGCGAACGGCTCATTCCCTGAATCCGGTATTTGCCTATGTGTATGAGCCTTCCGGCAGTATAAAGATGAAGCTGTCGGGTCTTAAGGATGCGGGGATCAGCAATCTTGCGGCAACGTGTCTGACACTGCTGGGTTTTGAACCGCCGGACGATTATACGCCTAGCATCGTTGTCATCAATTAGTTCTTTCTAGAAAATGGCATAGCGCATAGGGTTTAGACTATAATGAAGCGTAAGATTTTTTTTAACGCTATGCGCTCTGCCCTTTGCCCTATGCGATAGCGTTTCGAGGACCTTTCTTTTGTATTTATTTTTTGAACACTTAAAAATGCAAGCATTCAAAAAATTTGAACACAGCTGTCAAGGAGGTGACGTATGGCAACAACAATCGGCCTAATGGGCTTTGGCAGAATCGGAAGAAATCTATTCCGGATTCTTTACCAGAGCGAAGACATTAAACTTGCCGCCATCAGTGACATTGCCGATCACAAGGCTCTGGAGTACCTCTTGCGCTTTGACACGATTCTAGGACCTTTCCCCGATGAGGTCAGCATCCAGGAAGGCCATCTCTACACAATCGGCCGCCAGATACCCATGCTTTCTGAAAAGGAACCCGGAGATGTTCCCTGGGGTGATCTGGGGGTGGATACGGTAATTGAAGCCACCGCCCAGCACCGCAGCCGGGAGGACTTTGAAAAGCATCTGAAGCAGGGTGCCAAGCGTGTGATTCTATGCGTACCCCAGAAAACACCACCGGATATTACCGTGGTGATGGGAGTCAATGATGACCAGCTTAAAACAGAGCACCGGATTGTTTCCAATGCTTCCTGTACGGCCCACTGCGCCGCACCGGTGGCCAAGATTCTCAACGAGGCCTTTGGTATTCAGCGCGCGTTTTTAAGTACCGTTCATGCCTATACCAACCAGCAGCGCCTGGCGGATGTGCCCTCTGAAGACAAGCGCCGCGGTCGCGCTGCAGCCGAAAACATCATCCCCCAGGAAACCAACGCCGCGCAGGTGGTCAGCGACCTTATCCCGGACCTTGCCGGACGGCTGACCGGTGCCTCCATGAACGTTCCGGTTCCCAACGGGTCAGTGGTGGACCTGGTCTGCTGGCACGAGAAACCGGTGACGGAATTAGCGATAAACGAAGTGATTCGAACCGCAGCAGCATCGGATAAATGGCGGGGAATTTTAAGCTATGAGGATGATCCCATTGTTTCCAGCGATATTATTCGCAGTACTTACTCCAGCACCTTTGATTCGATGGCGACAATGGTCCAAAAAGAAAATGTTTCCAAAACCCTGGCCTGGTATGACAACGGCTGGGGGTACGCCCATCGGGTGGTTGATCTAATCAAAAAATTCATGGAAATAGACAAGGAGGCCGCATAATGGCGATTCAAGTTGGCATAAACGGATTCGGCCGTATCGGCCGAAGTGTATTTCGGATAATCAGTGATCGCGATGACATCGAAGTGGTTGCGATCAATGACCTGTTTGAAAATGAACAGCTGGCTTACCTCCTCAAATATGATACCGTCATGGGCATTTTTGACAAGGAGGTAAGCGCGGAATCGGACGCCATGACCGTCGACAGCCAGCGGGTGGTGATGACCGCGTATCGCGATCCGGCGGAAATCCCCTGGAAGGATATGGGGGTTCAGTTTGTGATTGAATCCACCGGGGTCTTCCGCCATCGAGACCCCCTGGAAAAACATATCGCTGCCGGTGCCGAAAAAGTGATCCTGACCGTACCGGCAAAAGAAGAAATCGATGCCACCATTGTCATCGGGGTCAACAACGATGAACTGAAACCGGAGCACCGCATTGTCTCCAACGCATCCTGCACCACCAACTGCCTGGCACCGATCGCTAAGATTCTGGATGATGAATTCGGCCTTGAAGAAGGCTTTATCACCACGGTGCACGCCTACACCAATGACCAGCGTCTGGCGGATGTGCCGCACAAGGATTTTCGCCGCAGTCGGGCGGCCGGTGAAAATATCATCCCCACAACCACCGGCGCTGCCGTGGCAGTCGGTAAGGTGCTGCCTCAACTGAAAGGCAAACTGGATGGATTGGCCATGCGCGTACCGGTACCGGACGGTTCAATCGTGGATCTTGCCTTCAGAATGGGCAAACAGGCTTCCAGCGATGATATTAACGCGGCGATACGGGAAGCCGCAGCGGGACCCATGAAACGCGTGGTGGAATACAGTGAGGCACCCTTGGTTTCCAGCGATATCATCGGCAACACCCATTCGAGTATTTTCGATGCCCTGTCGACCAATTCCCAGGAAGACGGTTATGCTCGCGTCGTTTCCTGGTATGACAATGAGTGGGGCTACTCGAACCGGGTGGTGGATCTGATTGGAATGCTGGCCAAACTTTCTTAACAGGCCAAATTGTGCTTGTCGAATTCGTTTCGTTGTCAGGGTTCATGGGCAATGGGTCATTTGATTTTAGATTTTGGATTTTGGATTGCGGATTGCGGATTTTGGATTGCGGATTACATGAAACCTAAAGTTCAAGCAGCAGGTTCAATTCGTTAGATCCAAAATCTAAATTCTAAAATCTAAAATCGTTGAGGGGGTTGTATGAACAAATTGACCGTTGAGGATTTAGATCTGAAGGGCAAGCGCGTTCTGATGCGGGTTGATTTTAACGTGCCGCTGGAGGAAGGCAGAGTCGCCAACGACAAACGCATTCGAGCCGCCCTGCCCACCATTAAATATATCATAAACGCCAGCGGCAAGCTTATTCTCATGTCCCACCTGGGGCGACCCAAGGGTCGGCGCGTCCCCGAGCTGTCACTGGAACCCTGTGTGGCGGTTCTCGGTGCTTTGCTTGGCAGGAAGGTGAGATTTGTTGATGACTGCGTCGGAGAAGCGGTTGAGGCTGCTGTCGAGTCCTTAGGCGAAAGCGATATCCTTCTACTGGAAAATTTGCGCTACTACCCGGAAGAAA
>JASFIX010000161.1:0-8075 GCA_050122435.1 Desulfobacterales bacterium | reverse complement strand
GCTTCGGTCGTAATGATGGTGCAGGACCGATAAAGGGATTGCTGATCGTTTTTACCCCATGTTTCCCACAGCCCGGCAAACGCGAAGGGTTTCTTGTCCGGCAGCGTAATAAACAGCGGTTGTTTTTGACCTTTGGGTCCTTTCCATTCATAAAAGCCGTCGGCAATGATCAGGCAGCGCCGTTTTTTAAAGGCGTTCTTGAAAGAAGGCTTTTCAGCAACGGTTTCAGCGCGGGCGTTGATCATTCGGTTTCCGATCGAGGGATCTTTGGCCCAGAAAGGCACCAGCCCCCAGTGGAATTTATCCAGCCAATTCTGCCCCTTTTGCCTAAAGATCGCCAGGATCTCCTGAGAAGGCGCTACATTGTAATTGGCGGTAACCTCACAGGCGGAGCGGTCAATTGGGAAGATTTCTTTGAGTTCATCTAAATTGCGATATCCCACGAATCGGCCACACATATGGCGTTTCCTTTCCGGCAAACGATTTGAATATGGATAATTGATGCCTGCGCTGGATGCAAGCAAAAACTGGATTCGAGCAAGGCAATTGCTAATTATTGAATGAAAATTGGATTGGCCTATCAAGCCTGTTTGCTTGAGTATTTGGGCAGTAGACTTTTTTTAAGATAAATGCGATTTTGAGACCACTTATAGTGAAAGGAGAAAAATGCACATGATTCATGTAATTGCCACCATTGAACTCAAGCCGAATTGCAGAGACGCTTACCTGACAGTTTTGAAAGATAACGTTCCAAACGTAAAAGCCGAAGCCGGCTGTTTGGCTTATGAACCGGCGCTTGACATTGATTCCGGCTTACCGGTTCAGGGGTCGGTTAGAGAAAATGCGGTGACCATTGTTGAGGCCTGGGAGAGCCTTGAACATCTAGTGGCGCACCTCAAAACGCCCCATATGCTTTCGTATCGCGATGCGGTCACCGATTATGTTGAAAATGTAAGCATCCAAGTCATGTCACCCGTATAGACGCGAAAGGCGCCTATACGGGTGACGGTTAGCCCGTTGCCCGTTGAGCCCGTTAGCCCGTTATTCGGTGAAAATAAATTAGACAAAATCCATTACTTAACTGGCTTAACCGGCTCAACCGGCTCAACCGGCTTAACGGGCTCAACGGGCTAACCGGCGATTAGCCCTTCACGAACCAATCGATCAGCTGCCTGGCAATACTGATTTTTGGGGGGATTTGGGGTAAATTGTCTTTTGCAAACCAGTCGGCGTCAATGATTTCTGAACCATCCGTACAAATTTTACCCCGGGCATAATCGGCAACAAATGCAATCATCAATGAATCCGGAAACGGCCATGGCTGGCTGCCGAAATAGCGGATATTTTTTACGGTTATACCGACTTCTTCCCGGATTTCTCTCTCTACACACTCTTCTAGCGTTTCTCCCGGTTCAACAAAGCCAGCCAATACACTGTAAAAAGGCAATTTAAAGCGTTTATTGCGACCCAGCAAGATTCGATCATTTTTTAGCACCGCAACAATAATGGCCGGCGAGAGGCGGGGATAATTGATCAGGCCGCATTCGGGGCAGATTTTGGCCCGCTCGTCTGTCTTATATTCGGTAAGTTTGCCGCATTTTCCGCAATACCGGTGCGTTTGATTCCAATTTACCAGTTGATTGGCACGACCGGCGATCCAGATCAGGTCTTCTTCCAGCATCCCGAACAGTCCCCGCAAATCTTTAAATGCCAATTTCGTATCCGCAATGGGGTTACCGGTAAATTCCGCTGCGAAACAGGGGCGGTCATCCAGGGTTCCGAGGTACTGTTTATGAAGAATAGCGGATTTGAATCTTGCCAGATCGGATCCATCGGGTATGGCACAACTGTCATCCGTAATTTTTATCAGCAACCGGCTTTTATCAAAAATAAACCACAGGGCAGCGTCCGGCTCATCAGCTGGTGGCATAAAATCTGATTTAAACAGCATGATTTTCCCTAATTAACTATTAATTTCAAGGTGTTGTCTGATGCGGCGCGGAAGTTTGGGGTTAAAATTTGTTATCAGATAATCCTTGAAATCCTGTAGGGCCTTGATTCGACCTTCCTGGTATTTTTTTTCATGCAGATCGCCGGATGCGTTTCCCAGGGTTGCCTTCGCATCTTCAATCCGCTCATCAATCCGTTTGTATAGATCAAGTAGATAAATGTAAGCCATTTTATTAAAGAATCATCAATAAAATTTAAAAAATCCTATGCCTTTTATGCACCACAAAGAGCACGAAGTACACGAAGGCAGAAACAAGAGATCATAAAGTTTTACCTTATGCCCTTTGTGTCCTTGGTGGTAAATTATATACACCTTAAACATCTACTGGCGTTGGGCTATTTTTTCAGCGATGGCGCGGAATCTTGCGGCCTCCGTAGGGTTGCCCTGGTCGGCATAGATGCGACTGACCTTTTCATAGTACTCAGCAGCCTTGTCGGGGCGCTCCTGAGCAAGGGAAAGATATAGATCTAAGATATCGGTATTCAGCATTCCAGAATCAAAGCAAAGATCTGCGTATCGTTGTTTGATAACCGGATCAATGCGGGCATGGCAGCTGCGGCATTCATCCATTATCTTACGGTACAGATTGCGGGCATTGGCGAATTCATTAAGGGCCTCATGGGCCTTGGCCAGCGCTCGGGCTACCGCCTCGTTCCAGCTATAGGTTTTGAAAAAATCTTGATACCATTCCTTTGCCCCGCTGTAATTTCCGGCATGAAACATTGTCTCCCCTTTTAAGATAAACACCGCTACGGATTCTTTTAGCTCCCCGGGTACGGAATTCAAAAGGGCTTCGGCCTGTTCGAACGCGCCGGTCTCCCAATAGATTTCACACAGAAGCTGATAGGCGGGCAACGCCTGAGGCTGGTTTTCAACAAATGTTTCCAGCAGCTGTTGGGCTTGCGAGTGCTTTTGCAGGTTTAAATAGGCTGTGGCCAATTCCAGCGGGATATAGCTGTCGGTTGTGGGATTTTCTTCCATAGCCCTGCTTAAAAAATCAGCCGCAACGATAAAATCACCCTGGTTCAGCGCCAGATATCCTTTTTTGAAATTATCACCATAGCTTCCATATGCTTTTTGAACATCTGCGGGCAATGCCCCGCACAATGCAGTAAAATATTCATCACCCTGACCGCTGGGTTCTATAAATTGCCGCCCCCCGTCCTGTTCATCGTCAGTATCATAATCCACTAGTGTCTCTTCAACTTCTTTGCTCATCTGGAAATCTAGTTGCTCAAGTTTTTCGGTCAGATCAGCTTTAAGCTTGACGTCTTCACTAAGCTCAAGTGCTAGTGTGTATAATTCGCGTGCGTCGTGGTAAAAACCGGCTTCCAGCATTTCATCGGCATTGTGTTTGTGGCGATGGGCCAGAGATGCTTTTGTGCGCTGGATTTTTTCCTGGAGCCGGGATCTTAGACTATCATTTTGCGGTACCGTCTTTTCCAGTTTGCCTAAAGCCCGTTCGTATTCGACCTTGGCTTTTCCCCAAAGCTCATGCGCAAACAGCTCATCACCTTTTTGCTCATGTGCCTCAGGGGTCTTGCCTGAAAATATTTTTAAAAAGGACATAGTTGCTCTCCCGAGCGATGCCCGGGCATTAAATATCTCTAAAAAGAAAGCTTACTAGCTCTAAGTTTAGATAAATGATTTATTTTGGATTATATAGATCTGACGATAAACTTACTAGAATATTTCTAGTAAAAAAAGGTGAAAATGTTCAATCTAGTAACATGGGTTGGGCGGTATTTTTTGTTCGGGACGCAGCCGATTGTAAAAAGAAGAAGGCACCTCAGATCGGGATGCCTTTCATCTGAATACGCCTAAGTTCCCTAGTTTACCTTCCGGGCACGATAATGCGGGATTCCGGTTTTGCAACTCTACTCTGTTCCTGCTCCTGATATTTTTTGGCTTCTTCTGCCAGTCGATCCATGGCCGCTTTCATGGCCTCCGGGAATTTTTTGATCGCCTGTTGCAGATCCTTGGCCTGGATCACCGCCTGAAGCGGCAACGGCCCGCCGGGCGTCATCAGGGAGGTCTGGCCCACGAAAACCGATTTTCGGGTTTTATCGACAGTGCCGTCTGACTTTACGGGTGTCATCTTTTTGATCATTCCCACTTTAAGATCTGTGAAAGTTTCTTCTCTATAAAGGTTACTTCTATCAATCTTCAATTCAGTCTGTGGTTTTTGTTCTTCAACCATGATCGGATCTCCTTAGATTCTATGTATTTATGAAATTGCAATGCAATTTCGGTTTAATGATGCAATGCGAGACAATACGGATAATAAGCATCAATAAATTAAATGGGCAGCCTAACAGATCGGAACCCATAACGCAACTTGTTTGGATTTATTGCGTTGCGTGTTTTTGAGGAGAACGAGGCGGGAATCATGAAATCGTTTTACAAATTCATACAATATGATGAATATCTGGCGCGTGAAAATTTCGGCGGATTTCAAGAGATGATCTTTTTGTATGAATTTGTACAATAATTCCGATTTTAAAAAGTCTGATTTTCTTGCTTTTAGGTTGACAAACCTTATCTTAAGGATTCAATTTGGCTCACCGCAAAACTTTTATTTTAAAACTCACATAGAGGAGATCCAGCCATGGCCAGACGTGTTGTTATCGACACCGATGAATGTATCGGATGTGAAAGCTGCGTGGAACTTTGCCCTGAGGTCTTTGCCTTTAACGAAGCTGAGGAAAAAGCAGAGGTCATCCAGCCCGAAGGCGGTCCGGAAGATTGCATTGAAGAAGCCATCGAAACCTGTCCGGTGGAGTGTATTTACCGGGAAGACACCTAGAATCCATCTCAAAAATGCATCCAAATTAATCGGGTTTAGCCCGTTTAGCCCGTCAGCCCGTTTCCGGTTCTCTTGTTAACCGGCCCAACAGGCTCAACCGGCCCAACCGGCTCAACGGGCTAACCGGTCAACTTGGCGTTTCACCTTACATACCCTACGGAGGTAGTTGTCGGGACGATGGGTGTGGGTTTTGGCCTGGATCGGCTCATTAATAGCCGCATAGTGGCTGAAGAAGCCAGACTTCCCGCAGGCAGCAAGGCCGCACAGATGATATATCCGGTAGCACCCAGCCAAAGCAAAAGGAAGCCGAAGGCGATTATGGTTGCCAGAAATATCGCATGTCCGGCCATCACCGTTGTCGGTTTTTTCAACCAGGCGGCGAGCCCTTCACTTTGCGCCCGTATGGCCACGCTAAAGGGATAAAAAATCAAGGCGATGGCGGTGATCCTGACCAGACCCATATCGGCCGCCTTCAATTTCTGCAGGGTAATGTAATACAATTCAATCAACCCCGGCAGAATAAAAATCAGCGGCAGCAACCCCAAAACTGCTCCGGCTCCCAGTGCAAATCGAAATGTTAGATGATCTTTTTCTAATCATCAAACTCACCGATGAGTTTTACTTCTCTTTCAAGCTTTACGCCAAACCGCTCCCATACTCTATCCTCGATTCTGCGGATCAGTCTGAAGACATCGGCGGCATTCGCTTTGCCGGTGTTCAGGATAAATCCGGCATGTTTGGGGCTGACCATGGCATCACCGATGCGTTCACCCTTCAAGCCGGCTTCTTCGATTAATGCGCCCGCATAATAGCCCGGAGGGCGCTTGAAAACACTGCCGCATGAGGGGTAATCAAGCGGCTGTTTTTTAGCACGCAGGGACAGGATATCCTTCATCCGCTCTTTTAATCGGGCGGCATCTTTTTTTTCATAACAGAAATGGCCGGAAGTAATCACCACCTGTTCCAGATCCGGAACACGACGATAGCTGAATTTGATTTTTTTTCTGGCAGCCTCAAAAGGCGTACCGTCCATGCGGAAACCTTTTACCGAAACCGTTGTCTGCTCGATTTCCTGTCCGAAAGCGCCTGCGTTCATGCGCAGCGCGCCCCCCACGCTGCCGGGAATTCCAGCCATCAGTTCCATACCGCCGAGCCCCCGGGCAACCGCATCTTGGATCAGGTCAAGCAAGCAACTACCGGCCATGACGATAGCTGCCGTGCCATCAAAGCGCCATCCGCTGAAATTGGCACCTATATAAAGTATGACCCCCGGCCAGCCTTTATCCGAAACCAGCAGATTCGTGCCTAGACCAAGGATATATAGCGGGATGTTGGCCTCACGCACGATTGCGAGCACCTCCCCGATACCGGTTTCACTCGCCGGAGCAGCCCAAATCGCTGCCGGACCACCGATTTTATAGAAAGTATAGGGTGCAATCATTTCATCGATTTTTACCTGGATTCCTGCCACTTTGGCCAGTTGATCTGCGATTCCGGCAACATCGAAACTTATGCTTTCAGTCACTTCATTCTCCCTGTACCCATAAGCGCACCAGATCAATTTAATTGCTGGTTTCTGGCGATGCGCGGGCATGTCATCATCGACTCCGCCAACATATTCGTTTCATTGGCGAAAATAATCAGAAGTGTCCCTTTTAAAGCACATAATCTTGTGGAATGCAATTTTAGGTGCTGCCTTTGTAAGAATATAAGCGTATAACCGACCAATTCTTGATTTTGTTTGAAACCGTGAAATTTGACCGGGAGGTTCAATATGTTCAAAAAATTGATAATCGCCAAAATTATTTTGTTGGGATTGATTCTGGCCATTGCCTTGGGCCAGGCATTTTCCAGGGTCATTGAGGAAAAAGGCAAAACCTATATTGTCGATTGGCATGGCGAGCGCTGGGATGTTACCCAGGCCGTATCGATTGGTTTTGAGCCGCATCGTTTTCAACATGGAATCGGGCGTAATGCATTTACACCGCTTGATGATTCACAGTTTAGCAGAGATAACTCCGGGGTGCGGCTTAACGAACGCGTTATCGGTATCTCCGAAGGCGAGCATGCCAACGCTTATTCTGTATCAAAACTCTGGCGTCATGAGGTGGCGAATAGCTTTATTGGTGACCGTCCTATTGCAGCAGCTTACTGACCACTTGTAAATTTAGCGGCTGTGTACAGCCGCCAGATCGACGGTCGCGATATAACACTGGAGCCATCAGGCTGGACCTATGACAACACCTTTGTTTTATATGATAAAGAAACCGGTTCGTTATGGTATCCGAATGCTGATGGGCTAATGGGCATCCAGGGCGTTTATTTTAAAAGACAGCTCTCCAAAATGGTCTTTGAGGACACCCAATGGAAAAAATGGGTTGAGAAACATCCGCACTCCAGAATTATGAAATAAAAATGCTCAAGTTTTTCCTGTAGTTGCCGATAAATTTTCTGGTAGGGGGGACTCAAAAAAAGGAGGGCAACTATGGAGACTCAGGATTTTCTACGAGTCATCAACGAATTGGATTTTATACTGGATGATATTGATGAAATTAGCGGACAACTGGATCTGACCAAAGCCGAAAACAACAAGATGTTTCAAGCGATCAGCAGCATCGAAAAAACAAAAAAAATCCTCGTTGACCTTTTTCCCAGCATAAAATCACTTGATTATGACGTGCGTGAAGATCTGACAGCCGAGCTCACGGAAAGTTAGAATCGGCTGAAATATAACCAAAGGGGGGCGGGCGCCGCCGGTTGGAGGCCACCGATAGGGTAATGAAAGCACGAGTTTTACGGCTAAACATCCCGGGATACAATCTGTTTTCAGCCGCTTTAAACAAATTTGATAAAGATGACTGTGTGACGCTGTCATTATCGGTGTCATTTGTATTTTTACTATCGATCATTCCGTTTTCCACTTTAAGCATTCTGATTTTTGATCTGATTAAAGGTTTCTTTATTACCAATAGCGCCTTTAGCAGCAATATTTCGGAGGTGCTTGCGGAAGAAATAAACCATATCATTCCATTTATAACAAAAAATTGGATTAAGTCCCATGTTGTTAACCCGGACGCCTACGGATCCTTTAAGACCATTAATTTTTTAATGCTGCCGATTATCAGCGGTCTCTTTTTCAAATCGCTTGAAACCTCATACCGCAAGATATTCCAGCTCCCCCCCCGGCATTTGCTTTTTGGGCAGGCGTTCTATGTCATTATCAGCGTTTTTGCCGGCTTGCTTTTTTTTATGTCAAAC
>JASFIX010000160.1:0-8089 GCA_050122435.1 Desulfobacterales bacterium | reverse complement strand
TGCCGCGGGTTCTCATGGCAACACCGCGCCCGCACCATCCATAACCGGAAACCACAAAATTGGTGCCCGCCAGCAGACGGTTGGTTGCACGCACAATACCGTCGACCGTACTCTGCCCGGTGCCGTAACGATTATCAAAAAAATGCTTTGTGCTGGCGTCATTAACCGCAATAATCGGATACTGTAAAACGCCGTCGGCAGCCATGCTTCTGAGCCGGATAATACCGGTTGTTGTCTCTTCAGTCCCTCCCCGAACGCCGGATAAGAGTTCCCTGCGTTCGGAATGCAGGATGGATACCAGATCTGCTCCATCATCCATGGTAAACTGGGGTTTTATATCCAGCACGGCATTGATGTGCTTGTAATAGGTTCGGTTGTCTTCCCCTTTGATCGCAAAAACCGGTATTTTATCATGTTTGACAAGAGAAGCAGCCACATCATCCTGGGTGCTGAGTGGATTAGAAGCACACAAGGCAACTCTGGCCCCACCGGATTTGAGGGTCTGCATCAGGGATGCGGTTTCAGTGGTCACGTGCAGACACGCGCCCAGACGCACGCCTTTCAATGGCTTTTCTTTTTCAAATCGTTTGCGGATACGGTTTAAAACCGGCATGTTCTGATTGGCCCATTCAATACGCAGCGCACCGTCCTTTGCATATTTGATATCCTTAACATCATAGTTCATCAGCAATCTCTCTCCTTTATGAGTCTATAGGCCTGCTTTTTCTTTCAATATCTTGGCCATATCCGTCTTCTCCCACGAGAATTCCGGTTCGTTGCGGCCAAAATGTCCATAGGCCGATGTTTTGCGATAAATTGGGCGCAGCAAATCCAGATGTTCGATAATTGCCGCCGGTCTTAAATCAAACACTTCGGTGATTAGTTCTTCTACCTTTGTTTTGGGAATGGCGCCGGTGCCCATCAAATCGACCATTACCGATACAGGTTCCGCCACTCCGATGGCATAGGCGATCTGGATTTCACACTTTTTTGCTAACCCGGCCGAAACGATATTTTTGGCAATATGCCTACCCATATAAGAAGCGCTGCGATCGACCTTGGATGGATCTTTACCGGAAAAACAGCCGCCGCCGTGACTGCCCTGGCCGCCATAGGTATCCACAATGATTTTACGACCGGTCAGGCCACAGTCTCCCATGGGACCGCCGATTACAAACCGACCTGTGGGATTGATAAAGTAGCGCGTGTCACCGTCGGTCATTTCCGGCGGAATCACTTTCTTTATGACCTCTTCAATGATCGCCTCTTTCAAATCCTCATAGGTCACATCCGGTTTATGCTGGGCCGATACAACGACTGTGTCCACTCGTTTAGGAGTCCCGTTATCATATTCAACGGTTACCTGGGATTTGCCGTCAGGTCTTAAAAAATCCAGCGCACCGTTTTTTCGAACCTTGGCCAGCCGGCTGCAAAGTTTATGCGCATAGGTAATCGGCATCGGCATCAGTTCGGGCGTTTCATCGGTAGCGAATCCGAACATCAGCCCCTGATCCCCGGCTCCCTGATCTTTAAATAGACCTTCACCGGTGTTAACTCCCTGGGCGATGTCGGGAGATTGGCGGTCAATGCTGGTAATCACAGAACATGTCTGGCAATCAAACCCCATTTGAGAGGAACAATACCCGATGTCACGGATGGTATCGCGAACAATCTGAGGCATATCGACATAACATTCGGTGGTGATTTCACCGGATATAAAAGCGAGCCCTGTCGTGACCAGGGTTTCGCAGGCGACCCGGCAGTTTTTATCCTGACCGATAATCGCGTCCAGGATCGAATCCGATATGGCATCGGCGACTTTATCCGGATGCCCCTCAGTCACGGATTCGGACGTAAATAAATACTTTTCCATACTGCTCTCCTTGATTGGATTTCAAAGATTTGAACCGGTCAAGCGGTCAAAAGCTTTTTTTAAAACATAAAATATATAGTCTAACTGAAATAGAATAAATATGCAAAATATAATTTTTTGAAGTTTTGAGTTCTTAAATCAACTTTCAAAATATATCAAGCATTAACCTTTTAACGCTTTAGTTGATCAAATAGTTGATTAAAAGCTGTAAAAACATTTTAAGGGATGAATTTAATTAATTTATCTGATTCTTTCTTGACACGCTTTTTATCATTAGATATGTAATTTGCGGGGGAAAATTTACAGGTTTCGTCGGAGGGTTGGATCTGTGGTAGAGGAACCTACCCGCGGAATTGCACGTTAACAGTACCGGTACGATTTCCCCGCACTTGTCTACAAATTCTCATATCACAATTCTTTATGGCTGCGACACCGCAAAGGGAAAGCAGCAGGTTGTTTGGCACTGACACCTTTCAGCTGTACTGAGCGACATATTTAAAGAACCTTAAAAATACCTTAATTGTCAGATCGTCTGGAATAAGGTTTCCTTCTAGCCTTGCAACTCAAATTCAACCTGACAATCCGATGTGCTGTTTGCTCTCTTTCAGACCCGCAAAGCTCATTTCCTGACTAGGTAAACGATATAAACTAACATTAATCGGTAACCAGAAGAAAGGAGGGAAATCTTATGAGAGTAAACCGACGGGAGTTCATCCAGATCTCAGGGGCTGCGGCCGCCGGTCTGGCGCTAAGCAGCTGCGCCGGCAAGGGCGGCCTTTTTGCGCCGGCGCGAGGCCAGGCCAAAGCGCTTCAGATCCAGGATGCCAAAGAAACCACCACGATCTGCCCTTACTGCGCGGTGGGCTGCGGTGCCATTGTGCATACCAGCAAAAGGGGTAAAAAACGCGCCATCAATATCGAAGGCGATCCGGATCATGTGATCAACCGCGGATCATTGTGTTCCAAAGGGGCGTCCCTGCGGCAGCTTGCTGAAAACAGCGAAAGAATTACCACCCCGCTGTACCGGGCCCCGTATGCCAAGGAATGGAAGAAGGTTTCCTGGGATTGGGCGCTGACGAAGATCGCCGAAAAAGTAAAAACCACCCGTGATGCCACTTTTCAGGCCAGAAATGCCAAGGGCCAGATTGTCAACCGCACCATGGGCATCGCCTCGGTGGGCTCTGCGGCCCTCGACAATGAGGAGTGCTGGATTTACCAGGCTTTATTGCGTGCCGCCGGGCTGGTCTATGTCGAGCATCAGGCCCGTATCTGACATAGCGCTACTGTTGCGGCTCTGGCAGAGTCGTTCGGACGCGGCGCGATGACCAATCACTGGATTGATATCAAAAACAGTGATTGCATTCTGATCATGGGCAGCAATGCTGCCGAAAACCATCCCATTTCCTTCAAGTATGTCACCGAGGCCCAGCAAAACGGGGCCAAGCTGATCAGCGTTGACCCACGATTTACGCGCACATCGTCCCGGGCCGACATGTATGCGCCCATGCGCTCGGGAACCGATATTGCCATTTTAGGCGGGATGATCAAATACATCCTAGACAACAACCTTTACAATAAAGAATACGCAGCGGCTTACACCAACGCACCCTTTATCTTGGGCAGAGATTACAACTTTGAAGACGGTCTGTTTGCCGGCTACAATAAACAGACCAAGTCTTATGACAAGAAAAAATGGGCCTTTGAGATGGACAGCAACGGGGTCCCCAAGATGGACCGCAGTTTAAAGCATCCGCGTTGTGTTTTTCAGATTTTAAAGAAGCATTTCAGCCGCTACAATGTTGCGCTGGTTTCGAAGATCAGCGGCACCCCGCAGGCGGATCTGCTCAAAATCTATAAAACTTACGGCGCCACCGGTGCCAAAGGCAAGGCCGGCACCATTATGTACGCTATGGGCTGGACCCAGCACACCGTGGGCACCCAGAATATCAGAACCATGGCCATCATCCAGCTGCTGCTGGGCAATATGGGGGTAGCCGGTGGCGGTGTCAACGCCTTGCGCGGCGAGTCCAATGTGCAGGGCTCCACCGACCACTGTCTGCTGTGGCACATCTGGCCCGGTTATCTGAAGACCCCGCGGGCATCTAACTTTTCACTGGCGGCTTACAACAAGAAGTGGACGCCCAAAAGCAACGACCCGTTATCGGCCAACTGGTGGCAAAATTATCCCAAATATTCAATCAGCCTGCTCAAATCGTTTTTTGGCGAAAACGCCAGCCCCAAAAATGATTATGGCTATGATTGGTTGCCCAAAGTCGATGACGGCAAACATTATTCCTGGCTGGATCTGTTTGATGAGATGTACAAGGGCAATTTTAAGGGCTTTTTTGCCTGGGGCCAGAACCCGGCCTGCAGCGGAGCCCATGCCGGCAAAACCCGCGATGCCATGAAGAATTTGGACTGGATGGTCAATGTCAACATTTTTGACAATGAGACCGGTTCATTCTGGCGCGGACCGGGCATGGATCCTGCCAAAATCAAAACCGAGGTGTTTTTCCTGCCGGCAGCGGTGTCGATTGAAAAAGAAGGATCGATTACCAACAGCGGTCGCTGGATGCAGTGGCGCTACCAAGGCCCCAAACCCCTGGGCAAGAGTCTGCCAGATGGCCAGATCATTATGGAACTGGGCAACAAAATTAAAGACCAGTACAAAGAAGACGGTGTCTTCCCGGAACCGATCCGCAACCTCAAATGGGACTACTTGACGAAAGGGGAGTATGATCCCCATGCGGTGGCCAAAGAGATTAACGGCTACTTCTTAAGAGATGTGACGGTTAAAGGCAAAGCCTTTAAAAAGGGTACCCTGGTTCCCAGTTTTGCCTATCTGCAGGCCGACGGGTCCACCTCTTCGGCCAACTGGCTGTATTGCAACAGCTACACCGAAAAGGGTAATATGGCGGCGCGGCGCGGCACCCAGGATGCGTCCAACAATATCGGTCTGTATCCGGAATTTTCCTGGTGCTGGCCGGTTAACCGGCGCATCATTTACAACCGCGCCTCGGTGGATCTGAAGGGACAGCCCTGGGATAAGGCGAACTGGGTCATAAAATGGGACGGCGCCAAATGGTCGGGTGGGGATGTACCCGACGGTGGATGGCCGCCATTGGGTAGCTATAAAAATCCCAATCCCAAAGCCAGGCATGCCTTTATCATGCGTAAACACGGTCACGGGCAGATATTTGGCCCGGGTCGTGCCGATGGTCCCTTACCGGAACATTACGAACCGATGGAATGCCCGGTGGAGAAAAACTTCATGAGCAGCACTTATACCAACCCCACTGCACCGGTTTACGGGACCAAGGCGGATGTTTATAAAACATGTGACCCGCGGTTCCCGTTTGTGGGGACCACCTACCGGGTGGTGGAGCACTGGCAGACCGGTGTGATGACCCGTTATCAGCCCTGGCTGCTGGAGATGCAACCCCAGGTGTTTGTGGAGATGAGCGAAGAGCTGGCCAAGCTCAAAGGCATTAAAAACGGCGAGCGGGTGCTGGCCACCTCGGCCCGCGGTCAGCTGGAGTGCACTGCAATTGTCACCAAACGGTTCAAACCGCTTAAGGTTGCAGGCCAGCTGGGATCCGAAGTGCACCAGGTGGGTTTTCCGTGGTGTTATGGATGGAAAAAACCGGACAGCGGCAAAGAAGAAAGCGCCAATCTGCTTACACCGTCCACCGGTGATCCCAATACCCGCATACCGGAAACCAAGGCCTTTATGGTCAATATACAGAAAATATAGAAGGAGGTGATCGCATGAGTAAGTCATTTTTTATTGATACCACATTATGTACGGCCTGCAGGGGCTGCCAGGTCGCCTGCAAGCAGTGGCATGATCTTCCCGCAGAAGAAACAACCAACCGTGGGACTTACCAGAATCCGGCCGATCTCTCCTTTGATACCTACAAGCTGGTCAGGATGAACGAGGCGGTCATCGGCGGGCAGCTCAAATGGCTGTTTTTTCCGGAACAATGCCGGCACTGTGTCGAGGCGCCCTGTCTTGAGACCGCCGGTGATCCGGCTGCCATTTATTATGATGAGCCCTCCGGAGCGGTGATTTACACGGCTAAAACCAAAAATCTGGATGCCGATGAGATCATCGAATCCTGCCCGTACAACATTCCGCGCAAGGGACCCGATGGTACCCTGGCCAAGTGTGACATGTGCTTTGACCGGGTTGCCGCCGGGATGCAACCGGCCTGTGTCAAGACCTGCCCGACCGGTACCATGAACTTCGGGGAGCGTCAGGAGATGCTGGATCTCGCTCAAAAGCGTCTGGCTGTTGTTAAAGGAACCCAGCCCAAGGCCATGCTGCTGGATGCGGATGATATTCGGGTCATTTATTTGGTCGCTTATGACCCCGGCCTTTATCATGAGTTTGCGGTTGCCTCAAATACGCACTTTGGTATTTCTCGGCAGGCGGCGTTAAGAAGAATGTTCCGTCCGCTCAGAAATTTTATCTCGCACCTGGCTTAAAAATTATCAAAGCCAGTTCAACAAAAAAAGGGGAGACGGTTTTTCCGACTCCCCTTTTTTATCAACAAAAGGTATGATAGGCTTTTTTTGGTCTTATTTTCTATTTTGATGGTTTCAGGTGTCAGGTTTCGGGTGTCAGGATGACGAACCTGATGAAGTTGAAAATTATCAGAATCCGCACAATGTAGTCATTTTTTGACACCTGACACCTGACACACTGACACCCGAAACCTAAAAGAAAAGGAAATCACATGACCGCTTATCTGGCTATCACATCGCAACAGGTTAAACAGGCGGCTGCGGCCCTGAAAAAGGCGCGGCCATCATACGCAGGCCTTTTAAATTTTTACGAGAAAATTTTTATGGCCCAGGAAGATTCCAAGAATACGATAAAGATAGATCCTATAAAAATCAGTGAGGAGATCCTGGCGCTAAAGAAAAAGGAAAAATTTTCACTGATCGATATGTCCGAATTTGAGTTCGAATCCGATGCAGGGATCGCGCTTTTAGAGCGCATCTGCCAGATTATCGAAGTGGCCAACCCGGAGATGGCGGATTCCGCCCGGGCCATCCAAAAAGCCGTCGCTTCCGAAACACTGGATCCGCAGCCCCTTTTTACAGCGCTTTTAAATTCAGAAGATGATTACTTTAAAAAAGTCGAAAAAGATCTTGGCATCGAAAAAAAAGCGCTGGCCTTTGTTGCTTACAGCAGTATCAAACCCTCAGTGGTCCATTGCGCCCAGCAGCTTGCATCCTATCTGGATCCAGACCATCCGTGGGATAAAGGATTTTGTCCTATTTGCGGCAGCGCACCCGGATTTTCACTGTTTGAAGATGAAGGACAACGTGCCTTATTTTGCGGATTCTGCTGGCATCAGTGGGCGGTCCAAAGGATCTATTGCCCGTTTTGCGAAAACAAAGACAGCAGTGCGTTGCATTACTACTTCAGTGAAACTGAAAAAGAATATCGCATCGATGTGTGTGACAGTTGCAAAACGTATCTAAAGGCGATCGATACCCGAAATGCAGACCGTACCATTTATCCGCCCCTAGAATTTGTTGCAACATTGCATCTGGACATAAAGGCCCAGGAAATGGGCTTAAAAAGCGGCATTCAGCTTGAACTTCAATAAACCAGGTTTCTGGTTTCAGGTTTCAGGTGTCGGGTGTCAGGTGTCAGCAAACAGATGACAGAATGCGAAATCAGATAATCCGCGCAGCATCAAGTTCGTAATCCTGACACCTGACACCCGACACCTGAAACCTTTATTTTTTAAACTCGAAGCAAGAATATTTGAACTATGAAACGCCTTATCTTCACAAGTGGTCTGATATTAATATTGGCGGTAATGGTGCCGTGGGTCTCCATTGCCAAAGATCAGAAAGACGTCGGCAACCTATTGCAGGCTGCCGATGCGCAGTCGGCCACAGATGTGGTTCGAGTCAAGACCGCCTGGTCGGTTGACCGGGCGCGTCCCGGAGACTCGGCTGTCCTGGCCGTTGTGATGGATATTAAAGACGGCATTCACATCAATGCCGATACAAGCCAGATCCAGCCTTTTGAAGATTTCAAACCCTATCCAACCAAAGTTCAGGTTGTTGCAGCCACCGAAGGCGTTACCATCGAGACCGCTCGCTTCCCCCAGGCCATACCGATTAAAGTTGATTATGCCAGCGGTGCGCTGATGTCGTTTAAAGACCGGACCATCATCTATGTGCCAATGAAAT
>JASFIX010000159.1:0-8118 GCA_050122435.1 Desulfobacterales bacterium | reverse complement strand
GCCCGCACATGACATTGCCCGCACATGAGCGGTCCTTTCTTTTTTTCGCGGTGGCAGCTTTTGCAATTGGTATGGAAGGCCTCCACCAGGCCGGGTTTGCGGCCGACATCCTGCGCCTCGTGGCAGTCCGCACAGCGCTGATCTTCAGATGATTCATCTTCTATCAGCTTACCGTCATCATAGACATGGTGACAAACGTTGCATTC
Organism: Desulfobacterales bacterium; assembly: GCA_050122435.1. Taxonomy (GTDB): domain Bacteria; phylum Desulfobacterota; class Desulfobacteria; order Desulfobacterales; family JAHEIW01; genus JAHEIW01. The sequence goes on along the minus strand of JASFIX010000159.1, from coordinate 7,912 downwards.
TTCGATCTCGGCCGATTCATTGTGCTGGTCATGTCTGAAAACCGCCGGTGGGCGTTTCGGGCTTTCAAAAAACTGGTTATCAATGGCGGTCATGTCTTCCTGTGAATATGCCGCCGCCGAAAAAAAACAACAAACCGTAAATACCGCCGGAATGAGCAGAAACCGTTGCCGCATCAATACGTCTCCTCTAAACCTAAATTGAGCGTTTCAAATTTTTAAAATGGATAATTCGAGGAAGATTTTATACCCGATGAAATTCTAAATTGCAACCTGAGCCGAGGTCGGAACGCTTGACTGATTCGAATTCATTTGTTGACTAAGGATCGGAAATTTATTGGAATTTTTCACATGACGCACTGCCGATTTTTGCGAAAATTCATTGACAAAAACATGGGAAACATATAACCTGTCAGACTTTTTCACCAATGTGTTGGTGCAACCCTATTTTTCAATTATATATATTTAATACAGACAGTTATCCAATTGTTAGAGGAGAAAGAGTCCATGCCTAAAGAAGTTATCGGATCGGTAATGGTCGTCGGAGGCGGTATCGCCGGTATGCAGGCAGCCCTGGATCTGGCGGATTCAGGCTACTATGTCTACCTGGTCGAAAAAGGCTCATCCATTGGTGGCGTGATGTCCCAGCTGGATAAGACCTTTCCCACCAACGACTGCGCCATGTGAATTATTTCACCGAAACTGGTCGAGGTCGGCCGGCATTTAAATATCGAGCTCAAAACGCTTAGTGAAATTAAAGCAGTCAAAGGCAGGGCGGGTAATTTCCAGGTCGAACTGATTCGACACCCGCGCTATATTGACGAATCGCTGTGCATTGCATGCGGGGCCTGCGCTGAAAAATGCCCTAAAAAAGTTGTGGATCCCTACAACGCAGGCATCGTCAAACGCAAATCCGCCTATGTCGAATACCCCCAGGCAGTGCCCTTAAAATATTGTATCGATGGGGACAGCTGCATCTACATCCAGAAGAAAAAATGCGGAGCCTGCAAAAAACTCTGCCCTACCGGTGCGGTAGATTTTGACCAAACCGAGAAAATCGAAACCCTGCAGGTCGGATCACTGGTGCTGGCACCGGGCTTTTCGCCGTTTGATCCTTCAAAATTTGATAATTACCAGTATGCCAATCTTCCCAATGTCATGACCTCGCTGGAGTTCGAGCGTATCCTTTCGGCGTCCGGTCCGACGATGGGGCATGTTACCCGCCAGTCAAAGGATAAAGGCGAGCCCAAAAAGATTGCCTGGTTTCAGTGTGTGGGCTCCCGGGACATGAACAAATGCGACAACGCGCACTGCTCCTCGGTATGCTGCATGTATGCGATCAAAGAGGCTGTGATCGCCAAAGAACACGTTGGTGACGACCTGGACTGTGCGGTCTTCTTCATGGACATCCGCACCCCGGGAAAAGATTTCGAGCGCTTTTACGACAACGCCCGCGAAAAACACGGCATTCGTTTTATCCGCAGCCGGGTGCACAGTGTCGATCCGGTTCAGGGAACCGACGATCTGGAAATACGTTACGTAACGGAAAGCGGCGAGACGGTCACCGAGACCTTTGACATGATCGTGCTGTCCATCGGGATGGAAACCTCACCGGAAGTCATCAAGCTTGCCAAAAAGCTTAAGATTGACCTGACGGAGGGGAGTTTCTGTCAAACCTCCAGCTTTGATCCTGTAGCGACATCCAGAAAGGGTATCTATGTCTGCGGCGCGTTCCAGGGCCCCAAAGACATCCCGCAATCTGTGGTTGATTCCAGTGCGGCCGCTAGTGCTGCCGGAGAAATTTTGACCGCTGCCCGTAACACGCTCACAAGCAAGAAAGAGGAAGTGCCCGAAGTCAATGTCGTCAACGAACGGCCCCGCATCGGCGTATTTGTTTGCCATTGCGGCATCAATATTGCCGGTGTGGTGGATGTGCCCGCCGTAGCAGAATATGCCGGTACCCTGCCCTACGTGGAATTTGCCACCGACAACCTGTATTCTTGCTCCCAGGACACCCAGGACACGATGGCCAAAATCATCGAGGAGAAAAAGCTAAACCGTGTGGTGGTGGCAGCCTGTACGCCTAAAACCCATGAGCCCTTGTTTCAGGAAACCTTGATCAATGCCGGGCTGAACAAATATCTGTTTGAGATGGCCAACATTCGCAACCAGGACTCCTGGGTGCATAAGAACAACCCGGAGCTGGCCACCAAAAAAGCCAAAGATCTGATCCGCATGGCGGTCCACAAAGTGGCTTTGATGGCCCCCCTGCAAGAAGCCGAACTCGAGATTAACCAGAGCGCGATGGTCATCGGCGGAGGGATCTCCGGCATGGCTGCGGCCAGAAGCCTGGCGCGTCAGGGATATGAAACCCACATCATTGAAAAAGATGCCCAACTGGGGGGGCAAGCGCGTAAAATTTACCGCACGGCTTCCGGCGACAGTGTGCCGGATAAATTGGCCGGCCTCATCAGTGAAATCGAAAAAAATAAAAAAATTCACGTTCATGTCGAAACCGAAATCAAACAGGTGGAGGGTTTCGTGGGGAATTTCGAGACCACCCTATCGGTCAACGGCAACGAAGACATCTTATTCCATGGGGTGACCGTAATGGCCACCGGGGCATCGCCGTATCAGCCCGATGAGTATCATTACGGTAAAGATCAGCGCATCCTGACCAGCCTGGAACTCGATCGCAAATTCATTGAAAATGACGCTGCGTTGAAAGATCTGGACACAGCAGTGTTTATTCAGTGTGTGGGCTCCCGGGAGCCGCAGCGGCCATACTGCTCGCGGGTGTGCTGTACCCATTCGATTGACAATGCCCTGGAGCTCAAAAAGCTCAATCCCGACATGAATGTATTTGTTCTGTACCGGGACCTGCGAACCTACGGGGAGCGCGAGGTCTTGTACAAAAAAGCGCGTGAAGCCGGCGTGATTTTTATTCGTTTCAGCCTCGAGAACAAGCCTGAAGTGATCACCGAAGGCGACAAATTATCTGTCAGAGTCATTGACCACGTCATCGGACGACCGGTGGAAATCGAAACCGATCTGATCAGTCTGGCGACCGCCATCATACCGAACAATGCGGAAAAGCTGGCGACTTTTTTCAAAGTTCCGTTAAATGAGGACGGCTTCTTTGTGGAACGCCATGCCAAGCTGGGGCCGGTTGAGTTTGCTACCGACGGCGTCTTTTTATGCGGCATGGCGCATTATCCCAAACCCATTGATGAGTCCATTGCCCAGGGACAGGCGGCCGCATCCCGCGCCGTAACACTGCTGGCGCGCGAGACCATCTATACCAGCGGAACCATCGCAGAGACCAATCCCGCCCTGTGCAGTGAGTGCGGGGTTTGTGTGTCGATTTGCCCGTATTCGGCGCCCGCTTTTGCCGAAGAGGGACCCTTTACCGGCCGAGCCCAGATTAATCCGGTACTGTGCAAAGGATGCGGACTTTGCGTGGCTTCGTGCCGATCCGGCGCCATTCATCTGAAAGGTTTTGACAACGATCAAATTTTCGCGCAAATCTTTGCATTGAATAAAGCAGTATGATAATAGGTTAAGGTTTGGAATGACTAAAATTAAGGAATCCTGTCATTTTTATATGTTTTACCGCAGAGACGCAGAGCCCGCAGAGGTTTTTTATAAAGAGATTTTCTCCCTGCGCCCTTTGCGTCTCTGCGGTGAGCTATAACTTTAGCACTTTTATCCGCCTTTGGTGGATTAGATCACTTCCAACTTTAGCGCACTATTTTTAAGGAGAATAAAAACATGACTGAATGGGAGCCCAAAATCGTTGCATTTTTGTGCAACTGGTGCAGCTACGGTGCCGCTGATCTGGCAGGGGTTGGACGGATGGAATATCCTTCCAACATCCGGGTGGTGCGAATCCCCTGTACCGGGAGGATGGATCCTAAATTTTTCCTGTCTGCCTTGCGTGAAGGCGCAGACGGCGTATGGGTGTCCGGGTGACATCCTGGTGAATGCCATTACCTGGAAGGTAATTACTACGCCAGACGCAAATTTGCGCTGTTTCAGAATCTGATGGAACACATGGGAATTGAACCCGGACGCCTGCAGTTTTCGTGGGTCTCCTCGGCAGAATCCACAAAGTTTGTCAAGGTGGTCACCGAAGTCACCCAGGCCATAAAAGACCTTGGACCCAATAAAAATTTAGTTAAAACCATGCCGAAGGTAGCTTAAAATGTCGAGTTACATTGATAAAATAAAGGAAATTTCCATACGGCTAATAAAAGAGTGCCAGGTGGAAATGGTTATCGGGTTTCGCAAGGGAACCGTTCCACTGATGAATGAACCGCACTTCGCCAAATCTGCCGAAGCGGTTGAAAATTTCGTCTGGGACAGCAACTGCGGCATTAACCTGTGCAATTACCTCACGAATCGCGGCGAAAAAATCGGTATTGTAGCCAAGGGGTGTGATTCCCGCAATATCGTCACCCATATTATTGAAAATAAAATCCAACGCGACCAGCTCGTCATCATCGGGGTTCCCTGCACCGGGATGATTGATAAACGCAAAATTTCCGCCATGTTCGAGGCGGAGATCGGTGAAGTTATCGAAAACGAAAATAACATCACGGTTAAAGGCGACGGCTTTGAGGAGACCTTGAACAAAAATGATGTGCTCCAGCAAAACTGCGCCAACTGCATTCATCGCAACCCGGTCATTTATGATGAACTGGCAGGTGAGCTCGTCGAAGAGCAAACCGATGTGGACCGCTATGCGGATGTGCGTGAAATCGAAGCCCTGTCACCCCAGGAAAAAACAACATATTTTGAAAAACTCCTGGAACCCTGTATTCGATGTTATGCCTGCCGCAATGTCTGTCCGCTTTGCTACTGCCCCACCTGCTTTACCGATGAATCCCGGCCGCAATGGGTCGGTAAAGGCCAGGACCCGGCCGATGTGAGCACTTTTCATTTTTTAAGAGCTTATCATTGTGCCGGTCGATGCACCGATTGCGGGGCCTGCGAACGTGCTTGTCCGGTTGGCATTAATATGCGCGTCTTAACCAAGAAATTGGAAAAAGATTGTCTGGAGCTGTTTGATTGGGAGGCGGGCCTGGACCCCGATGTGCGGCCGCCGCTGGACACTTACAAACCCGGTGATCCGGATGATTTTATAAAATAGGAGATGTCCGTTGTCCGTCGCATGTTGTCCGTTGCAGCCACAACTGACAACCAACAACTGACAACTGACAAATCAAGGGCTTGATTATGAAAATCGTTCAAATAGACAAAAAAAATTGGGCGGATGGACTTGCGAAATTATCCGAAGCGTATCGCCTTTTCGGTCCCGTCAAGGAAGATGATTTCCATAATTTTCAACAACTCGATCAGGGGCAATTGCCGGATTTAAATTGTTTGAACACCCGTCTGTCACCCAAATCGATCATCTATCCCCAAACGGAAGTGATGTTCGAATATTCCCTGGATGAAAATCAGGAAGACCATCACATCTTAAAAGAAGCCAATAAAGACTATTCCCCGCAGGCGGTTATCGGAATCCGGCCCTGCGATGCCAAGGCCTTTGGGCTGGTAAGGCTTAATTTCGATACCCCGGAGTACCAGGATCCGTACTGGCTCAAAGCCTATGAAGCCACAACGCTGGTAGGCCTGGCATGCGAGTCGCCCTGCAGCACCTGTTTCTGTACTACTGCCGGCTGTGGGCCCTATCATGAAGAAGAGCTGGATCTGCTGTTGATCGATAACGGTGATCAATACTGGGCCAAAGTCCTCACAGATAAAGGTGAAGCGCTTCTGGCAGCCGCCGGATGGACCGGGGCGGTGGATGAAAAAACAGTTCTAAAAGAAATTGAGGTTAAAAAGAAAGCTGCTGAAGAAAAAATATCTGCATTCGTGAAAACCGACAATCTTCAGAAAATCGAGACCAACGAACTGTATAACGCACCCTTTTGGGAAGAGCTTTCTTTTTCCTGTATTAACTGTGGCACCTGTACCTATGCGTGCCCAACCTGTTGGTGTTTTGACATTCAGGATGAAAACCGCGGCAACAGCGGCTGCCGCATGCGCAACTGGGACAGCTGCATGTACCCGCTATTTACCCTGCATGGTTCCGGGCATAATCCCAGAGACACGAAGTTGCACCGGGTGCGCCAGCGGTTTATGCATAAGCTAAAATACTATGTCGATAAATATGATACCGGGATCCAGTGTGTGGGATGCGGCCGCTGCATTCGCCTCTGCCCGGTCAACATCGATATTCGTCGTGTTTGTGGATACATGAACAGCTTTGTGTCAGCAGAAGCTTGTGAAGTCAGCTAGAAATGGTATCAAAACCCCATCTAAGGCCCAATGGCTGCGTTGTCCCGCGAATTTAAATGCTCACGTACTAACGTGTACGCTCCACTTTAAATCCGCGGGACGCCTTGCCCTTGAACCTGATCTGAGATTTTGAAACCATTTCCAAGTATTAAGGGGGATCATCACCGTGTTAAATCCATATATGCCGTATCCGGTTCGCATCGATAACATTACCGTTGAAACCGAGGATAAGAATCTCAAAACATTTCGCTTTGTCTTCTTAAACCCGGAAGATGAAGATAAGTTCAGCTACCAGGCCGGCCAGTTCGCCGAACTTTCCGTGACCGGAAAGGGTGAAATTCCCATCGGCATTGCCTCTTCTCCCACGGAAAAGGGATTCGTCATGTTCACCGTAAACAAGGTGGGCCTGGTATCCTCCTATCTGCATGCCATGAAAGAAGGCGACATAATGGGCATTCGCGGCCCCCTGGGCAACTGGTATCCGTGGGAGCAGATGGAGGGCAAAAATGTCCTTTTTATCGGCGGTGGATTCGCCTTCACCACCCTGCGGTCTTCCATTATTTACATGCTGGATCCGGCCAACCGATCAAAATTCAAGGATATTCACGTCATTTACGGCGCCCGGACACCGGGCATGCTGATGTATTGGGATGAGTTGATCGAATGGGAAAAACGTGATGACATCAACATGCACATTACCGTTGACGGCACCGATGACCCCAACTGGAAATACAACATCGGCTTTACGCCGACCATCACCGAACAAAAAGCCCCCCCCGGCGGTGAAGATACCTACGCGGTGGTGTGCGGCCCGCCGATCATGATTAAATTTACGCAGCCGGTCCTGGATAATCTGGGATACTCCCACGATCGTATTATCATGTCACTTGAAAACCGCATGAAATGCGGAATTGGAATGTGCGGCCGCTGCAATATCGGCAAGGAATTTGTTTGCAAAGACGGACCGGTTTTTACACTGGCCGAAATAAACAAGACGCCACGGGAGTATTAATTCCCCACACTGAATTTAAAGGTTAACTATATTAAATTATTATTAAAAATGAAATTATTGGCCCTCAATTATTTTGATGTTGACAACGCTATGTCAATTACGATAAAAAGCTCTTTTTATAACTAAGCCTAAAAGGCTGCGGCCGAAAGAAAATAAATCATTAATATATTAATTATTAAGAAGGAGGACGATTAAATGCCAAGTGTAGAATTCATGGGTAAAGAGTTTACGGTCGACGAAGACGGGTTTATCGATTCCTACGACAACTGGTGTGAAGAGTGGGTACAGTGGGTAAAAAATCAAGAGGGTATCGAGGAACTTAATGAAGAGCACCAAAAAGTAATCGATGTTCTTCGCGAATATTATGAAAAAAATGGTATTGCCCCGATGGTTCGCGTTCTTTCTAAAGTTACCGGTTTTAAACTGAAACACATTTACGAATTGTTCCCCTCCGGACCGGGCAAGGGGGCCTGTAAGATGGCCGGCCTTCCGAAACCCACCGGATGCGTCTAATCACAAGATCGTGACCGAATTTTGAATTTTAAAAGGGCCCTGCGGCAGATGCAGGGCCTGTTGTGGTTAGAAGTTGTTTCAAAA
>JASFIX010000158.1:0-8127 GCA_050122435.1 Desulfobacterales bacterium | reverse complement strand
CACCCTGCCGGGAGGGGACCCGACGCCTTTTAGAACTACTCGAAAAAATCTGTGAAGGCCGGGGAAAGCCTGAAGACATCGGGACGCTCTACGAACTTTCAGACACGATTAAAGAGGCGGCGCTTTGTGGTCTGGGTCAGACCGGGCCCAACCCGGTGCTTTCAACCTTACGGTATTTTTTGGATGAATACGAGGCCCATGTACATGAGAAACGATGTCCGGCCAAAAGGTGCATTGAGCTTTTAAAATTTGAAGTTGAACCGGAAGCGTGCACCAAATGCGGGCTTTGTTTCCGGAGCTGTCCGGTGGAAGCCATCATCTGGAAAAAGAAAGAAGTTGCCTATATTGAGAAAGAAAAATGCATAAAATGCATGACCTGTTTTGATAAGTGTAAGTTCGACGCAATCTTTTAAAAGTTAAGCCCGTTACCCGTTAGCCCGTTGAGCCCGTCGAGAATAGGATCAGAAATCTTTCCTTACTTTAACGGGCTAAACTGGCCCAACTGGCTCAACCGGCTCAACGGAACAAGGCGCCAACTAATTAAAGATGACCTAATTATTATTTAGACAGCTTCTACACAAAACATACTTCTATGAGGGAGTCTGATGACTGACGCAATTTTTTTAATGGGCGGCATGGGATTGGCGATCAGTATCATTTTGGCCATCGCCTCCAAAGTTTTTTACGTATATGTTGATCCTAAGATCCTGGCTATTGAAGAAGAATTGCCGGGCGCCAACTGAGGCGGTTGCGGGCTGCCGGGTTGCAGCGCCAATGCCGAAGCCGTTGTGGCGGGTCTTTCGGCACCAAACTCATGTGTGGCCGCCGGGCCTGAGGTCGCCGAAGCCATTGCCGGCATCATGGGCGTTAAAATCGAAGCGGTTGAACCGGATATCGCCTTACCAGGTTGTTTCTTCGGCATTGAGAAAGCCGATACGAAGTATGTATATAATGGCTTAGATGACTGCCGGGCGGTGGCACTCCTGGGGGGCGGGATGAAAGTATGCACCATCGGATGTCTGGGCTTGGGAACTTGCGCCAGGGCCTGTCCATTTAATGCGATTTCCATGGGGCCCCAGGGTTTGCCGGTGGTACATGAAAATAGATGTACCGGCTGCGGAACCTGTGAGCGGGTGTGCCCCAAGCACATTATTAACTTGTCATCGGTTACCCGAAGGATTATCCGGGAGTACACCACTGAAGAATGCACGACCCCCTGTCAGCGGGGATGCCCGGCCGGGATTAATATTCGGGAATACATTCGACAAATTTCGCTGGGAAACAATCATCGCGCCGTTCAAGTCATCAAGGAACGCAATCCCTTCCCGGCGGTGATAGGCCGAATTTGCCCGCGGCCATGTGAATTGGAGTGCCGCAGAAATTATATCGATGAGCCGGTGGCCATAAATTTTTTAAAGCGCTACGCCGCTGATTATGAAAAAGAAAGCGGCAACCGCATTCTTCCCTATAAGGCACCGGATACCGGTCGCAAAATCGCGGTTGTCGGCGGCGGTGTGCAAGGTTTGTCGACCGCGTTTTTTGCGGCCCGCCTGGGGCACGACACCACCGTTTATGAAGCCACACCCAAACTGGGCGGATTGCTCCGGAGCGCCATTTCAAAGGATAGGCTGCCCGAAAGGATATTGGATTGGGATATTGAAGGTATCATTGAAATGGGCGTTAAAATTGAAACTCAAAAGGCGCTCGGTAGAGAGTTCTCCTTAGAATCGTTGATCCAGGAAGGATTTGACGCGGTTTTTTTGGCTTCCGGAGGCTGGGACAGCCGTCTGGCGCGCGGGGCGACCGGTAATATCGAATCACCGATTCCGGGAACCTATATGCTGGTGGATCTCATTCGATTCGGCGCTCAACAGACCGAGGCGCTATCGGTCGAGTCTGATGTTGTGATTGCCGGCGGAGGCAAACTGGCACTTGATGCGGCCGCACTATGTAAAGAACTAGGAGCTACTACCATCACCGTTTTATTCCGTGAGAGCTGGGAAAACAGCCCGGTTTCGGATGATGAGATAGAAAAACGCGGCCTGGCGGGCGTGAATGTGATTTATAATGCGGCCGTAAACCGCCTTTTCGGAGAGGTGGATCGGCTCGAGCAGGTAGAATATATTGAAACCGATACCGATAAAACGACAGTCCTTTCCGCCCAGACATTGGTGTTCGCCACCGGCCGATTTCCTGAATTGGTTTTTGTCAGGCCAAAACCGGAAGGTGATGATTCTGAAGAAGCCCAGGAGACGGAAGTGGAACCACCAGCCGATTTGTCACTGCGCTGGGAAGGTATCCAACCCTATAAACAAACGGCCTTGAAAGATGAGCGGGGGTTGTTTGCCGAAGGCGATGTGCTGGCGGATTATAGTGCAGCCATCAAAGCAATCGGTGCCGGCCGAAGAGCCGCCGCATCTATTCATCAGGTAATGCATGGGCTATCGCCAAATTTAGCCGAGCATGTGATCACACCGAAATCGGTGCTGCAAAATGTCTATCATGTCGAAAAGGTCGAGGCCAGCCAACGACAGATCATGCCGATTTGCAGCGGCCAAGAGCTGGCGATGTGCGGTGAGATCGAAAGGGGCTTCACAGCCGATATGGCAAAGGCAGAAGCCGCAAGGTGTCTGCAATGCGGCTTGATCTGCTATGAGCACACCGAAACCGCCGCGCCTGATGAAGAAGAAGAACCAACTGAAGCCTCCGAATAGCTCCTTCACTCGACTTGTGCAATATTCAGGTACTAGTGTTGCGTTCCACAAGTAATTTATAAAATACTGTTTCACATATAGGTGTCGGGTGTCAGGTGTCGGGTTTTTACCGCATACGCGCGGCTGAGGCCTCGCAGATGGGTTTCAAGATTCGGAAGAATTATGCGGATCCTACAGATAGCTCCAAGCTTGGCAACAAGCACAGAATTTTCTGACACCTGAACACTGACACCTGACACCATAGACATTGTGTTGTTTGAAGAACTCAACTGCATTTAAATATATCAAACAATTTTTATATTATTTTTGTAGGACACTAAAAAGCGATCAAGGAGCGGGGTAACCATTGGCTACTGAACAAGGGGTCGTTCTGCGGACGGAGTCTCAGACCGCCTGGGTAAAAACGGTTCGCAGCAGCGCATGTGAAGGCTGCACCGCAAGAGATTCCTGCCACACCACAGGAGGCGGCCAAAATATGGAAGTTCAGGCGATAAACTCAGCCGGTGCCGGCGTCGGGGACCGGATTGTTTTGAGTTTTGAGACCGCCTCATTGTTAAAAGCCACATTTTTGATTTACGTATTTCCCATAATTTTTCTGATCGCCGGTGCCGCACTCGGACAAGTGCTGGCCTCCTTTATCACATTTAGTCCCTCCGCCTTGTCCGTCCTTTTTGGATTTGCCTTCTTTTTCAGCTCGCTGTTTATCATGAAAGCCCGTGCCAATAAAATGGCTCAAAAAAATAGCTACCAGCCTAAAATTATTAAAATAATAACTAAATAGATCATTGTCTTTCTGCATCATGGATCCATTTATCGCAACTCATTTGGGCCAAACCGGACTCAAAGTCGGCCGTCTAGGAGTTTCAGCAAGTTATGGCGCTCCGGCTGAAGCCTTTGAAGAAGCATTTGAAAGGGGCTGCAACTATTTTTACTGGGGGTCCAAGCGCAAAAGCGGAATGCGGCAGGCGCTAATCAACATTTGCCGTAAGGGGAAACGTGATGAACTGGTCATTCTGATTCAAAGCTATTCCCGTTCACCTTTCTTGATGGAAGTCTTTTTTAAAAATGCTTTAAAATCAATCCATATCGATTCTGCAGATGTTCTGCTTTTGGGGTGGCACAAGCGTCGCCCCTCGCAACGCATGCTGGATAAATGTTTCGAAATGAAGGCAAAGGGGCTCTTTCGGTATCTGGCAATCTCGAGTCACAACCGTCCTCTTTTTCCACGCCTGGCCCAAGACAATGTTTTCGACATTTTCCATCTTCGGTACAATGCTGCCCATCGGGGGGCTGAATCCCAAGTGTTTGATCAACTCAACGATTTAAGCAAACCCGGCATCGTTTCTTATACGGCAACTCGCTGGGGCCAGTTGTTGAATCCCAAAAAAGTTCCACACGGTGAAAAGCCCTTATCTGCCAGCGATTGTTACCGGTTTGTTTTGTCAAATCCGAATGTCGATATCTGTATGTGTGGGCCCCGCGATCGAAGCCAGATGCAGGAAGCCTTGCGAAGTCTTGAATTAGGTCCACTTTCCGAAGATGAGTTGGCGCGGGTAAAAAAGATAGGTGATTACGTTCATGAGCATTCAGCTCGGTTTTTTTAAACCATTTTCAGAGTGCCTAGCAGTTATTATCACTCTTTTTTAGGGAAAAGATCTTCGATTTCAAAATCCTTAATTTTCTGCAAGCAGTTTTCCAGCGCTTCGGGCTCTGTTTCACCGGTGCCCTGAAATTCCTGCTGGGCAACGATATTCACCAGATTGGGCACGGCCACAAATTTTCCAGCCAGCTTTCCAGCCCTTGTTTCGTGCACATCAATATAAATTAATCTTTCGTTGCGAATAAGATTATATCTGACAATCTTGGTCAGAATGTCACCTTCATTTAATGACTGCATATCGGGGTCCTTTTTTCAGAAATGGTTTCAAAGCCTCAGATCAGGCCCAATGGTCCGCCTAAGGCGAATTGAAAACATTTCTATTCTTTTTCCATCGTTGCTTTAAGCGGAAAGCCATTTTCGCGGGCAATCTTTGTTACGATATTTATTTTGGTTTCTGCCAATTCGTATGAGTAAATTCCGCATACACCGACGCCATTGCGATGTACATGCCACATGATGCGTGTGGCCTCTTGAATGGATTTGTTGAAAACGACTGTCAGGATTTCGACGACAAAGACCTTTGTGGTATAATCATCATTGTGAAGCAGCACCTTATACATCGGGGGTTCCGTAATTTTTTCCTTAATCTCTTCAAGAAGACCTTCTTGATTTTGCGAATCCTCAATGCTCACTTTTGTTGCCCTCCAAATTCCATTTGCCGCCAGTACTGTAACCCATTTCAAAAATAGGATTTTGGTTCAAGATTCCGTCTTTCCATCCTCCGTAGCAGGCTACTGCGGAGGACGGGCGCCTAAAGGCTGCGCCGCGACACGCGCGACGGACCTCCGGTTTGTGACCCACAGACCGTATAAGATCAGATGGGGAATCCAGCAACGCTGGATGACCCACAGACCGTATAAGATCAGATGGGGAATCCAGCAACGCTGGATGACCCACAGACCGTATAAGATCAGATGGGGAATCCAGCAACGCTGGAAAACGAGGCGCCAACAAAGATATTGGGCCAAAAGGCATTTTTGAAATGGGTTTAGTAAAAACTAATGGCTACCCGAGAGAAATCAACCCGTGCGGATCAAAAAAATAGCGCATGCCCATCATCGCTTGCCGCATGCAAAGAAAGCAAATGCATTTTGGCTGCGGTCAATAAAAAAGGCGGTTTATCAGCATCACAGTTGCCAATAGACCGCCTTTTTTTGATTACAAATTGTGTTAGATGGCAGCTTTCAATCCTTTGCCGGCTTTAAATTTAACAACATTTTTCGCCTTGATCTTAATCGGGGCGCCGGTCTGGGGATTGCGGCCTTTACGGGCCTTCTGACGCGTTTTCTGAAAGGTTCCAAAACCCACCAGGGTGACTTTTCCGTTCTTTTTCTTCAACGCTTTGGTAACGTTGCTCACGAAAGAATCAAGAACATTGCCGGCGGCCACTTTCGAGATCTTCGCGTCTTTTGCCATTTTGCTGATTAATTCTGCTTTGGTCATTTAAGCCTCCTTCTTTAGTTTATAAGATTTATTTTGGGTCATTTTTTTCTAAGAGTCTATAGCAAAACCCTTCTAAAGTCAATAAATAAAAGTCTATTTTTATTGGCTTCACAAGAAGAAATCATTCTAAATAGGTGCTGGTATTTGGTTTGCCGTTATTCAATATTCATAATTTATTCAATAGAGGTTTTTCCGCTGTTGTCAATGAAGGGATTGCCATGCACCAGATTAGATTGCGTCTCATGGCTAAGGTGCAAATATCACTTTTAAAAATGGAAATTCTATGATAAAAAACTAGCTAATAGCTAAACGCAACATGAGTGTTAACCAGGTTTAATTATATGACTTCAAAAGTTTATGTAACCAGTAAACAGATGGCGACCTTTACCTGTCCTCAGTGCAACCGGTCGAAAACTGTTGATGTTTCCAAATATGCGTCTCTCGATAAAATTGTCAGGGTCAGCGTAAAATGCCCCTGCGGGAATGCTTATAAAGCCGTTTTGGAAAAAAGAAAGCAATATCGTAAAGAGACGAACCTTCCGGGGACTTATGTTCATTTCATTGAAGGCCAACCCCAGAGCCGGGGGCTTATGACGATTCAAGATCTATCAACATCCGGCGTAAAACTTCGATTGAATGTCAAACAGAACTTTGCGATCGGGGATCAGATGCAAATCGAGTTCCATTTAGATGATGCCCAGAGAACACTGATCAAAAAAACAGTAATCATCAAAAATCAGCATGATCAGTTTATCGGCGCCGAATTTGCGCCTTATGAAACTGTTGATAAAGCCCTGGGGTTCTATCTTTTCAGTTGACTGTGTTCTTGTGTTCCTTAAATCATGTCGAAGTATACCGTATTTTATCATTTTACTTTCCAACACCTACCGGTAGGAATCTAATCCTATGAAAACAAGATGCGCATGGGCGGGTACCGATCCGATATATATAAAATACCACGATACAGAATGGGGCGTTCCGCTGCACGATGACCGCAAACTGTTTGAGTTTCTTATACTGGATGGCTTTCAAGCCGGATTGAGTTGGATTACGATTTTGAAAAAACGGCCCAACTACCGCAAAGCCTTTGATCATTTTGATCCTGAAAAAATAGCAGTCTACACTTCAAGCAAGCTAAAGGTGCTGCTATCAGATAAAGGGATTGTGAGGAATAAACTTAAAATTGAAGCAGCCGTTCAAAATGCGAAGGCTTTTCTGATCGTAAAGAAAGAATTTGGAAGTTTCGATGATTACATCTGGCAATTTACCGGCGGCAAGACCATCAAGAACGCCTGGAAAAAGATGGCCGATATACCCGCTCAGACAAACGTCTCAGCGGCGATGAGCAAAGATCTTAAAAAAAGAGGTTTCAAGTTCGTGGGGCCGATGATCTGTTACGCCTTTATGCAGGCAGCCGGCATGGTAAATGATCATGTGGTGGACTGTTTTCGCTACCATCAAATCTAGACAAACAAGCAGAGGGATTTTAACTTAAAATGAAAAACTGGATCTGTGCGGGAATTCACCGATCAGGAAGGTATTAAATATGTCCTATTGTTCATCCTGCGGGAAGCATCATAATGTTGGGTTTATCTCCACGCGGTTTTCCGGAACTGACGGCGTATCATTAGAGACCGCCAAATGGGCAAATGTCTTTGAGAAGGTCGGGTTTAGCTGTTATTACTTTGCCGGCGAGCTTGACCGACCCCCCAAACATTCCTATCTGGTCAAAGAAGCCCATTTCCAGCATCCGGATGTGAAGGATATTTATCGAAACTGTTTTGGTGCCAGCGTGCGTGGCCGCTTCGTGACACATAAAATCTATGAGGTAAAGCAGAAATTAAAAGATCACCTTTACAAGTTTATAGACAAGTTTGACCTCGATCTTTTGGTATCTGAAAATGCGTTGACCATTCCTTTGAATATTCCGTTGGGAATTGCGCTTACCGAAGTGATTT
Organism: Desulfobacterales bacterium; assembly: GCA_050122435.1. Lineage (GTDB taxonomy): Bacteria > Desulfobacterota > Desulfobacteria > Desulfobacterales > JAHEIW01 > JAHEIW01. The sequence continues at coordinate 352 of JASFIX010000158.1, read as the reverse complement.
CTGAGACGGGGATGCCCACCATTGCCCATCATCATGATTTTTTCTGGGAAAGACAGCATTTCATGATCAATGCCTGCTGGGAATATCTGAATATGGCGTTTCCACCGCACCTACCAGCGATTCAGCACGTGGTGATCAACTCATCCGCCGACAATCAATTGAGCTTGCGAACCGGTATTTCAGCAACGATTATACCCAATGTAATGGATTTTGATAATCCGCCTCCGGTAACCGGAAATTTCGAGTCCTGCGGATATGATTCAGGTGAAAATCCACCGCCGAGCGATGAATATGCGGCGGATGTGCGTCGCGCCCTGGGGGTTGCCGACGATGAGTTGTTAATTCTGCAACC
>JASFIX010000157.1:0-8156 GCA_050122435.1 Desulfobacterales bacterium | reverse complement strand
GCCAAAGGGATGATCAAATTAACCGGCGATGAGCGTTTTGTTTATGATCTTTACCGCCGTCTGGTTCAGATGTTTGGCAGCGTGGTGATGGGCATGCCCGATGAGCCCTTTGAAGAAATAATCGAAGAAGCTTGTGAAAAAGCAGGGGTCAAAACCGACACCGAGCTGAGTGCCGATGACTGGAAGAAAGTGACGGCGGAATTCAAAAAGATCTTCAAAAAGCACACCAAACAAGATTTTCCGACCGATCCTTATGAGCAGCTGAAAATGGCGACCGAAGCGGTTTTTAAAAGCTGGAACGGCAAGCGCGCCGTCGATTACCGCAATGCCGCCGGAATTGCCCATGACCTGGGCACCGCTGTGAATATCCAAACCATGATTTTCGGCAACATGGGAAGCGATAGTGCCACCGGTGTGGCCATGACCCGCAATGCCTCTACCGGCGAAAAACAGATCGAAGGCGATTACCTCATGAATGCCCAGGGTGAGGATGTGGTGGCCGGTATTCGCCTGACCAATGATATTCAAGAATTAAAAAAGGATCTGCCGGAAGCTTATGCCGAATTCGAGGAGATCTGTGAGAACCTGGAGCAGCATTATCGCGATATGCAGGATGTTGAATTTACCATCGAAAGAAGCAAGCTCTGGATGCTGCAGACCCGTGATGGCAAGCGCACCGCGCAATCGGCCGTTCGCATTGCGGTGGATATGGCCGAAGAAGGCCTGATTACGCGTGAAGAGGCTGTTCTGCGGGTGACGCCGGAGCAAGTTGACTTTTTCCTGCATCCGCAGTTCGACGTCGAAGCCAAAAAGTCTGCCAAAAATGCAGGCAACATGCTGGCCACCGGCCTGAATGTGTCGCCCGGCGCCGCCGTCGGTGTGGTTGCGCTTGACGCTGACCTGGCCGAGAAGTGGGCGAAGGATGAAGAAAAGCAGGTGATCATGGTTCGGCCGGAAACCAAGCCGGACGACGTTCACGGGATGCTGGCGGCCGAAGGCATATTAACCAGCCGCGGGGGGCGCACCAGCCATGCCGCGCTGGTGGCACGCCAGTTTGGAAAACCGGCGGTCGTCGGGGTATCTGCCATCGATATTGATTTTGATAACCGTCAGATGAAGGTGGGCGATGTGGTTATCAAAGAAGGGGACTGGATCTCAATCGACGGGACTGCCGGTGAGCTTTATCTGGGCCAGCTGGAAACCATGGTGCCCGATATCAAAGATCCCTGGTTGCTCAAGCTTTTAACCTGGGCCGATGATTTCCGCCGCCTTGGCGTCTGGGCCAATGCCGATTACCCGCGTGATGCTGAGCGCGCGCGTGAATACGGCGCCGAGGGCATCGGGCTGTGCCGCACCGAGCACATGTTCTTCGAGTCCGAGCGCCTGCCTCACATTCAAAAGATGATTTTGACGAATGTGGAAGCTGATCGTAAAGATGCGCTTGAGGCCTTGCTGCCGTATCAACGTGAAGATTTTGCCGGTCTGTTTCGCGCCATGGACGGATTGCCGGTCATCATCCGGTTGATTGATCCCCCCTTGCATGAATTTTTACCGGCGCCCTTTGACCTGATGCAAGAATTAATGGAGCTCAAGGTGCAGCAGGCAGGCAAAAAGGGCAAGGCTGATGATCTTGCAAAGCAAATTGAATCCAAGGAAAGCCTGTTGAAGCGCGCTCAAAGCCTGCACGAGGCCAATCCCATGCTCGGTTTGCGCGGTGTGCGCCTGGGCATCAGTATCCCGGAATTAACCACTATGCAGGTGCGGGCCATTTTTGAGGCGGCTTGCATTGTTGCCAAAGAAGGCGTGGATGTGCATCCGGAGGTGATGATCCCGTTGACCAGCCACTGCAATGAGCTCAAGGTTCAACGAGGCGCGTTGGAGAAGGAAGCGAAGAAAGTCATGCAGGAGCAGGGTATCGAAGTCGATTACAAATTCGGCACCATGATTGAGATCCCCCGCGCGGCGCTGACCGCCGATCAGATTACGGAATACGCTGAATTCATATCCTTTGGAACCAACGACCTCACCCAGACCACCTATGGCATTTCGCGGGATGACGCCGAGGCAGGGTTCTTAATCGATTATATCGGAACAGAGATTTTACCGGATAATCCGTTTGCCACGATCGATCGGGACGGGGTGGGGCAGTTAATGGAAATAGCGGTCACCAAGGGGCGCGCAAAGAATCCGGACCTTGAATGCGGCATCTGCGGAGAGCACGGCGGCGACCCGGAATCCATTCTGTTGTGTCATGAGCTGGGGCTGACCTACGTGTCCTGCTCACCGTTTAGGGTGCCCATCGCTCGTCTGGCGGCGGCGCATGCAGCCTTGCAGGGCCGCATGACCAAGGATCAATAAGCTCAACCGTGTTTCGTGAGACACTTGTGACTCAAAAGGCCGCCTGGAACATCTGAGATGGCAGGCGGCTTTGAGCAAGTGTCTTCAGCCGATGGTCTGTAACTAAAATCCCGGTTGCAAACCGGGAGACTGAGACAAACTGTCTCATTAAGGGTCAATTCCAGCGTTCGAGATATCTGATTCGATACCGTTCGACAATCGACTAACCTGCTGATATTAAACCAGTATTGCTTTCATTCCACTGACCCGCATTTTTTTGGCATAAAACTTGTTTTAGCACTAAACCTGATACAAACCAAAGCAACTTTAACAACACTCAAGATTAAATAGGAGATGTTCTTTTTATAAATTGCAGGCTGTCTAAATTATAGGTTAGCCGGTTGGCCGGTTTCCCGTTGCCGGTTAAAAAAATGAATTCTAACGAGTTTATTTTAGCTGGAACAACGGGCTAACGGGTAACCGGCTTAACCCATTATAGATAGCTTCTAAAATGAAAAAGGAGGAATTAGATGAGTAAGAGCGAACAAAATTTACAGGATGCGTTTGCTGGTGAGTCCCAGGCCAACCGTAAATATCTGGCTTTTGCCCAAAAAGCGGAAAAAGAAGGCTACGCCCAGGTGGCCAAACTTTTCCGTGCGGCAGCCGCCGCTGAAACCGTGCACGCCCATGCCCATCTGCGGACTTTAAAGGGCGTCGGCAGCACCGCCGACAACTTGAAAACAGCGATTGCCGGTGAAACCCACGAATTCAAAAGCATGTATCCGCAAATGATTGAAGATGCGAAAGCCGAAGACAACAAAGCTGCCCTTCGAAGCTTCGAGTATGCCAACGCGGTCGAACAGGTGCATGCCAACCTTTACGAGAAGGCTCTGGCCGACATGGACGGATTGGCGGCAGCCGACTACTATGTTTGCAACGTGTGCGGCTACACCTGTGAAAACGAAGCCCCGGATGAATGCCCGGTCTGCAAAGCCAAAAAGAAAGCGTTTTTTAAAGTCGACTAAGCTTGACGATTTTTAAAAAGATCTTAGAATGTTTGGTATGTTGTTTTTTGTGTTTAATTTGCGGTATAGGCAATTTTGTCTTTTTGTAACCCTGAACCTTGAACCCTAAACCCTGAACCTAGTAATTATGAAATGCCCCGTATGCGGAAGTCTGAATTTTTTCGTCAAAGACCCGGATGATGAGTACGAAACCTTTGAGTTCGAGTTAAAGGAAGACAGCGTTGTCTTTAATCCGGACGCCGACGAATCCGACAGCCCGGAAGTAAAGAGCGACACCGAAGTCTTCTGCGAAAAATGCTCCTGGCACGACAAATTTCAGGAATTGAAAAACAGCTAGATCAATAAGTAAATCCAATATCGCAAATCGCCGCCGGCGGTGCCGAAAAGTCTAGATGCTCGGCACTCCAGCGGCGATTTTTTTTGTGCCTCTTCTTCACAACACAACCCCTCTTAGATAAAAGACTGAATCCAACGAGAAAATTTTCAGAAAGATTTTGGGTGCCGCACCTTTTGATTTCAAAACCTAATCCCGAAAGCCTTAAAATGATTGACTAAATAATCAATTTGTTTATAAAATTTATTTAACTGTTACTGAAGCATTTATTCCGCCTGGTCTGAAGTGGTTTTCCATTTCAAGAATCGGATCCGATTCCCCATCTGATTTTTGTACTCTTTCAGATTGGCAACATATTGTACATCGTATTATTAAAAATAAATTAGGAGTAAGCCATGAAAGTCAGACTAATATTGTGTATTCTGCCAACTGTCTTATTTGCGCTTATCGCTTGCTCTGGCACAACATACGCGCCATCTGAAGAGAAAAATTTTAAAGATCTGAAAGCTGCAATTCGTGAGATTCAAAACCAGGACCTGGAAGGTCTGCGCGGTATAATAAGTAAAAATAAAGAGATACTTAACAGTAAAGATTCAAAGGGAAATTATATGCTCAATGTTGCCGTGATAGAAGGCAATATTGAAATTGTAAAATATTTAGTATCGCAAGGTGCTGATATTAATATAAAAGACAGTTCTGGAAAGACTCCTCTGCAAATCACTATTCATGAAGGTAGGGTAGAATTAATAAATTATTTCCTAAGTAAAGATGCAGATGTCGATATGAAAGACCATTTTAATGAAACCTCCCTTCATTACGCCACAGATAGAGGTGAAATAGAAGTTGTTAAACTAATTGTATCACACGGAGCCGACTTAAATGCCAAAAACAATTTAAAAGAAACCCCTCTTTTTGTTGCAGTAAAAAACAACTATTTGGATATAGCGGAATATTTGATTTCAGAAGGCGCCGAGGTTAACATCAAGGATAATAGTAGGAGGTCTCCTCTACATGAAGCTGTGTATCAAGGCAACCTGGAACTAGTAAAATATCTTATCTCTAATGGGGCATATGTTAATGCAAAAGATAAGTATGATATTTATGCTCTGCACGTTGCAGCCAAACAAGGTCAATTAGAAATTTTGAAATATCTCATATCAAAGGGCGCCAAAATTAATGTTAAGGGAGCCGCAATTTTAGAATGGACTCCATTCTATCGAACAATGGGATGTACGCCATTGCATGTTGCGGCAAATAAAGGTCATTTAGAAATAGTAAAATATCTGATATCTCAAGGAGCTGACATTGATGTTCAGAATAATGAAGAATCTACCGCATTGGATTTAGCTAAGAAACGTGGGCACAATGAAATTATTTCTTTTTTGGCCTCTCAACCAGAAAAAGCTCAATTGCCAGAAACAACCCCTAAGGTTAAATCCGCTCCCGTGAAGCAGCCTTCAATGGCAAGAGCAGATACTGCCAAAAAGCCATTATATCCGAATATCGATTTTGGAAATTATACTGCACTGGTAATCGGCAATAATAATTACCAACATCTTCCTCAATTAAAAACAGCTCAAAACGATGCTAAAGATGTGGCTGGAATTTTGAAAGACAAATATGGATTTAAGGTTAAGGTGCTGCTTGATGCCAATCGCTCTGATATTTTGCTGGCGCTAAACAATTTAAGATGGAATCTGACCAAGCGCGATAATTTATTGATTTACTATGCTGGACATGGATGGCTGGATAGAGAGGCCGACGAAGGCTACTGGTTACCTGTTGATGCTCAAAAGGATAATATGCTCGCCTGGATCTCCAACTCCTCTATTACCGCCAGCCTCAGGGCTTTGAAAGCCAAGCATGTACTCATTGTTGCTGACAGTTGCTATTCCGGGAAATTGGCACGAGGGGTTCATATCGTCAACAAAACACCAGGATACCTTTCCCGACTCTCCCGGAAAAGGGCCCGCTGTGTGATATCTTCTGGTGGTTTGGAGCCGGTAATCGATAGTGGCGGAGATGGGCTGCACTCTGTATTTGCAACCGCTTTTTTAAATGCCCTTAACGAGAACAATAACATTTTGGACGGTGCCCAGCTCTTCAACCAGTTGCGCCGCCCAGTGATGCTGAACTCCGATCAAACGCCGGAGTATTCAGACATCCGTAAAGCCGGTCATGAAGGCGGGGAGTTTCTCTTTGTTAAGAGGAAATAAATATCAAGATTTCGATTCTTTTTGCTGTTTGCCTAATCAGCGTGGCCGTCGTTTAATGTTTTTAAAAATGCAACAATCGCATCCTCTTCGGCGTCCGTGAGCTTTAGATCTCCCAGTTCATCTGAATTGACATTGAGGGTTACCTCCGGCGGGGGCCAGCAGGTTTCACCCTCGATCTCCCCATCAGCGCCCCAGCAAATGCCCAGAGTGTCCCGGGTATTGTAGAAATGGACGATCTGTTTCAGATCCTTAAAATAGCCGTTATGCCCGTAGGATTTCACGAAATCTGGCTGCGGCCGTTTGTCAATGTTGCGTAGCGTCGGAACCTTGTGCTTTCCCATGTTGTCCAGCCAGTGTTCCCTGAAATCGGGTTGGGACTGCAAAAAACCACCGAGGCCGCTATCCACCCAGCGGTATCCCTGCGGATTAATTTCTAAAGGCATGGTATAGAAAGGATTTTCAGGATTTTTCGGAATTCCCAGGTTATCATATGTAAAGTCCGTAAAAAGAGGTGGTGTATTTCCGGGGCCCGGGTCAAGAACATGGCAATCGGCGCACTTGCCTTTATTCTTAAACAGATCTAAACCGATCTTTTCAATTTCAGTCAGTGTTGCGCTGCCTTGCATATATTTATCAAATTTAGAAGAAAAGGGATTCACTTCCTCCGAAGCCTCAAAAGCTGCAATAGATAGGGCGATTTGATCAAAAATCTTACGGGCTTTGTCCATTTCCCTGTCGGTTAGCGGTATCGAAATTTCATTCTGTGCACACATCTTGTCGAAATCTTCCGGCCAGCTGATTTCACAGGCACCGCCTCCCCAGACCTCCTCGAAAGATACCGGATAAGGGGTGGCGGGTTTGCAGACGCGGTAAACGACACAGAGCATATCCGGCAGAGCCTGCTCAACAGGGTTAACAAAAGGAGCCTGGGCTTGATCGGCTACCGGATTGCCCAACTTTTCTCCGGTGGCCCTCCCGTCCCAAAAATTACCGCCAACAAACAATTGCTCGTCCTCGTCTTTGTCTATAAACAGGTGCAGTTTGGGGTGGGTTGCTGCATAAGCAGCACTCGGCGGTTTGCGGTTGCCGCTGCGGCCGACAACAGAGCCCTCGTAAACTGCTTCACGGGCATTTACGGCAGAGTCAGGGCCCGTCCAACCGGCAGCAGGATCGTGACAGGATGCACAGGATTGATTCTGCTTGAGCGATAAGTGTTTATCGAAAAATATGGATTTGCCCAGTTGTTCTTTGGCACTGAGAGTTTTATCGCCGGCGCCATCCGAAAGGCTAAAGCCCGCCAATAAAACACCAATGAAAAAAATCAAATAACAAAAATTCTTTGTGTTCATTTTCTTCCGATCTCCGATTGGTTTAAGATAAAGGATTTGGACGGTCAGGATATAGAGAAAAAGAGGGACGCCCTTTAGTTTTTGAGTTTTACGGTGCAGCATTTTTAGGGATGTCCCATATTTTACATAATTCTTCCGTAATCTTTGCTCGGCGTGCTCAAGCTTTCGGCAGCAGAGCGGCTACCGGGCACACTTCAACACATGCCTGGCAGGTGTCGCAGGGAAGTTGTTCGGTTTGCGGGTGACTATAAAAAGCGATGACCGTATCGATTCCGCGCCTGGCAAAGGTCAATCCGGCCCGGTTGTGCTGCTGGCGGCAGACATAGACGCATTTTCCGCATAGCACACAGCGGTTGGGGTAGTGATCCCAAAAAGGGTGGCTTGCGTCGATGCGGGTTTCTTTCAGCAGTGGATCTAGGCCTCTGGTTTTTAAAGCGACTTTTAAAAATTTGGCCATATCCTGCAGAGCGCATTGGCGATTGGCCGGGCAATTTTTGCAGTCCACGTCATGGGCTGAAAGCAGCAGTTGCAAGGCGGTTTTCTGCAGTTGACGGACCCTCGGGGTGTTTGTGCGCACCAGCATCTCTCGGACAACCTGGATCGAACAGGAGCAAACGGGGTGGTCACTGCCCTCGATTTCAACGAGACACAGGCGGCAGGAGGCGGGGGGGTGCTGCATGCCCTTAAGATAGCAAAGATTCGGAATGTAAATACCGTTGTCCAGACAGGCCTCTATCAAATTCGTACCTTCAGCGACCTCGATTTTTTGGTCATCTATTTGCAGGGCAATCATTGACCGTGTCCTTCAGTTTTTCACTCTTTTACCGGCTGAGCCGGGCGCTCGATGATGGGTGCCAGCTCCGGAGGTGATACCCTTCGCACCGCATCGTAATCC
>JASFIX010000156.1:0-8164 GCA_050122435.1 Desulfobacterales bacterium | reverse complement strand
TTTCGAGGTGCGAAACAGATGGATCGCCGCTTCGATTGTTTCTTTCCTTACAAATGGATTCGTCGGCTGCAGTGAGAGTATGCCATCGTATATAACGCCTTTCTCTTTAAAATACCCGAAGGCGTGTTGATTCACGGATACCAGCGAGGTATTGTCTCGGGCCAATTCTTTTGGCCGTATAAAAGGAACTTCCACACCCAGCTTGGAGGCTATGTCTGCAATGTGTTCATCATTGGTTGAAACCATCAGACGGCTGATCGATGGCGCTTTTTGGGCGGCCCGGATAGAATACTCTATCAGCGGTTTGTCGCCCAACAGTCTGAAGTTTTTGTTTTTAACCCCCTTTGAGCCACTCCGAGCCGGAATGATAGCTAAAATATTCATTTCTCGATACCACTCATATCTGCACCCAAAACCTTCCTATTTGGACAATTCGGCGATGGTAATCAATTTGTACCCCATATTTTTCGAATTGATGTATGCTTCAAGCACGTTTTTGGTTTGATCATCAAAAACCAACTCATCCTCACAGAGCATTTCCGGCTCACGATACATCGTATTGTATTGTAAAAAATGTTGAATTTCATGGAGTTGGGGCAGGACGCTGAATTCGATTTTCTTGCTAAAGCCATTTTTGGATAGGATCTGGCCGATTGTTCTGGGCGTGAAATACCACAGATGGGCACGACCGGAAACGGTGGAATTGTGCTCGCGGCTTAATCGAACGATCAGACTGTGGCCATTGGGGACAAATAAAAGCAACAGGCCTTCCTTTTTTAGAAATCGACGTACAGTTTTAAGCATCATGTTGGGATCATTTAAATGCTCCAGAACCCCCCAAAGCGTTATCAGATCATAGGATTCCTCTTTTTGCTCAAGCTGCTCTAATCTCTGTTCGTATACTGTCAGTCCGTATTCCCGTCGCGCATATTCAGCAGCGTCATGATTCAGTTCGATGCCTTCGCCGGCCCACCCGAAATCCTTACTGATATTTAAAAACTGCCCGATTGAACATCCGACATCGAGCAAACGCCCACCGGCAGGTTTAAGCTCCTGAAGTCTTTCCAGTGCCGGCAGATATTTCTTTTGTGAATTCCAATCCTGTTCCTTGCTGCCAGACTGGACATTGATCCAATTGGAGGCTGTTTTCGATTTTTTGTAAAAGGATTCGGCCACATCCGGCTTGAGTTGTGGATTCACGTATAAAAGACCGCAATGCCGACATTTTACAAAATCGAATCCTTCCTTTTCAAAAACCAAATGCGCATCATCAACATCACATATCGGACAATTTATGATAGAGACCATATGTTGATAGACTTTGCGTGTTTCAGGGTCTACAAGCGACATGATCTCCTGATGCTTATCTTTCCAGAGCTTCTCTCTCGCATCGTCTATAAAGTCAAAAACCTTCGTCATAATCCCCCCTCAGCTGTCGATCAAATTATAAAACCCCCAGCTATAACGCCATACGCCAAGCGTACATTATGTTCAAACGGAAAATTCTGCTGATTGAATATGTTACTTCGAAATAATCTGATGAATCGCTTTGAGCTGGACCATTAAATGCTTAAAATCTTGAAAGCCCAACGCTTGCAGAGGATCAATCCAGGCATTTTCAGGATCAGGATGAACCTCGATCAGCAGACCGTCTGCTCCAGCAGCAATGGCTGCCCGCGACATCGGCGCCACATAAGTGCGCTTGAAAGTCGAGTGGCTGGGATCAATGATCACCGGTACCGATGGGGCGTATTCCTTGAGCGCCGGAATGGCCTGAATGTCCAGAATAGAGCGCGAATCGACATTATGGGTATGGGCCGTAACAACCCCTCTTTCGCAAAACACAAAATTATGTTTACTGCGCGCCTCGAAGTGTTCGGCAACACCGAGCAACGAACGCAGGCTCTCTCCATAGTGGCGTTTAAGCATGATGGGTTTCTCGGTCTTAGAAAGGACCTCGATCAGATCCATATTAAACATGTGTCTATAGCCAACCTGAAACATATCCACGTATTGCGCCATCATTTCCATGCTGTCAGCGTACATGATTTCCGAAATTATCGGCAGGCCGAACTTCTCACCGGCCTCCTTAAAATAGGCAAGCCGTCTTTCCGCCGTTTGAAAAAGCGCGTCTTGGCCAAGAATTTTCATTCTGTCATTTGGGGGTTCATCGCTGTCGGCTTCCGGTTGTCCTAAGGGTTCCCCATACGGGAACGTGAGGGGCTTGAATACGCCTCCGCGCATCATATGCGCACCCGCGTCTTTTACAGCTGCAGCTGTCTCAAATATCTGCTTTTTACTCTCCACAGTGCACGGTCCCGCGATAATGACGAGTTTGCCTTTTTCAAAAGAAACGTCGCCGGCCTTAACATCGCGTTGGATATCCGCTCGAGTCACGAGCGGGATATTATTCCGTATATCATTTTCAGAGATGTCTTTCATCGTTGCTCCTTTGCTTTAGATTTATTTAGATTTATTACCAGACCTTACGCATATAAGAGCGAATCCGGTTGCTGTCTTTTTGCGCCGTTTCGTTTCCGAACGCCGCTGCGGCTTTTTCAAAGGCGATGACGGCCTGCTCCAGATTCATGGACACGCCGTTGAGGGTTTTGTATCCCAGCATATCAGCCAGATACAATAGGACGGTTTGCTGAGGCTGGTAGATAATGTCGAAAACAAACAGGTCGTCTGCCGCGGCCAGAACATCCAGAGAATGACCGAAGTTTTTTTTGATGGCTCCGACGGCCCTCATCAGATATTGCTTTTCGGCAGCTTCATGAGTTTTAACGCGGATAGAATCATCCAGCGGCCCCAAGGGAGTAAAAAAACGGAGATTAAAGGCACCTTTCGCATCGGTTTTGGTCGTCTCAAATCCCACACTTGAGCAGTTGATCAAAATGTCAACCGGTTTGATCTGATGCGGCTTCGGGGGCCATTCGCCAATTTCAATCTTGCATTTGCCCTGCAACCGCTGAGCCAGTTGGTCTCTGGATGCGGATGATCGGTTTAGCAAATGAAGTTGGCCCTGCGGCCCTAAAGCGCTAGCTAGATAGGCCGCCACTGCGAAACCGGCACCGCCGGTACCCAATAAAAGGACACTTTTGCCTTCGATGCCTCCCGGCATATTTTGGTTAAGGCTCCACAATGCACCGGCACCATCCGTATTGGTGCCAATGAGCCTGCCATCTTTCCGGTAGATGCAATTTACCGCCCCAATGGCTTCGGCTTCGGGTTCTATAACGTCCAGAAAAGGAATAATTTGAATCTTGTAAGGCATGGTAACCGCGCCGCCGATGAATTGTTCGTCTTGTCTCAGGTGCGCAACTGCATCTGCCAATCGATCTGGCTGAACATCCATCGGATGCATTATACCGGCCAATCCCAACCCCTTAAAGGCCGCATTCCACAGAGCTGGCGATTTAGCACCTTTAGAAGGCGATTCGCCTAAAATGGCGGCGTAATAATCGGTTTGGCTTAAATTGAGATTTTTGTTATCGATAAAATCCAAAACAGATGGCATTCTACACTCACTTTCTGTTGGTTGTCGTATTTTTTGTTTAGCCTTGACCTAGCCGCTCTGAAAGCGGATGATCGGCTGTCTTGACCCAGGTGCCGGCCTCGGCACTGTGGTATAATGCATGCACGAGTTGAACCGTGGCAACTGTGTCGCTGCCGCTGATCGGAGGTTCTACAATACCCTGGTTTAGCCGGTCGACAATCTGCTGCATGAGCGGACCATGGGAAAGTCCGTAGCCGGTGGGAACCTCCTGCGAATATTTGCTAGGGATCGATTGGTCATCAGGCTGTGCATCAACAAATTGCCATGTATCAATCATGTTAAGTGCGATACCTCCGATCACAACGAGTCCCTTCTCAGCGACCACCGAAATGCTGGCTTCAAAGTCCTCCGGGCGGGATGCCGTAGTGGCTTCGATAACACCCAGGCTCCCACTTTCAAACCGAACGATGGCAACGGTGGTATCTTCAGCCTCAAGATGGTTGAGTGCATTACATTGAAGCGCGCATACGTCCGTAATAGGTCCGCAGATCCATTGCAGGGCGTCAATATGATGAATGGCCTGCTGGTTGATGACCCCGCCGTCCATCTTCCATGTACCGTGCCAACCGTCCTCGTAATAATCCTGATAGCGACACCATCGCAACCGAATGGTCGCCAACACCAGCTTACCAAAGCGTCCCTCATCATATACTTTTTTCAAGATTCTCATCGCCGGGTTCAAACGATTCTGAAACACGACCGCATACATGAGCCCTTTTTGATCAGCCAGGCGTTCGCTTTCTAAGATTTCATGGGGAATCAGTGCCGGTGGCTTTTCAACAATGACATGCTTTCCGGCCTCCAAAACCATGCGTGTATGACGATCATGTTTGCCGGATTCGGTCGTTATCAAAATGGCATCTACCAGGTCACTTTCGTATAAAGTATGCTGATCGGTAATAGCTTTTGCACCGAGTTGCTCGGCCACTTCGTCCGCACGCTTTTTTATCTTATCGCAAACCAGTGTAACGGTGGCATCTTTTAATTCGTCACGAAAAACTTCTACATATCTCTGCTGTACAACTCTGCCTGCTCCCAAAATGCCGATTCGTATCATGTCAGTTGATCTCCAACAGGTTTTGATTTCTTGAAATTGATGATGAGTTCAGCGTAGTCACTCAAAATATCTCGAGTTTTATCACCCGCATAAACAGCATCTTCTAATAACCGATTAACATTTTCCTGGCGATAGGGTCTATAAGCGGAGTTTAAGTGTATCTTCTTTAGCGCATCCGTTAGCTCCCTCTGGCTGTTGACGATCCAACATGCCTGATATTGTTCGAACACGCATAAATCATGAGGAGACAAATATTTCAAATAGATGAGAGGTTTGCCTTGCCATAGGACTTCCAGCGCAATACTTGACGTCGACATCACCACTACATCCGCCCACTGAACTAACCTCGCCGATGGATACGAGGAGCCTGCAACCCTGCTTGAGGCAAATTTAATCTTGGGCTTGCCTTTATGAACGACATTAACAAAATCAAGTTTCCCGACAGCCTGCACAATATCGTGATCTCCGTAAAATCCAATTTTGGGCCTTTCAAAAAAAAGGACTTTTAGTTTTCCATTGTCGTTGGGCAAATCATGGCACTCAAATGTATTGCTCAATATCGTGTTGTAAATCCTTTCCCATTCATCACAATACCTAGTTGAGCCTGCGACTTTGATATCATTTTCGGTATCATTTTGTGTCTTGTAGAATTCAACCTGATGATGATTTGCACAAATCTTTAAATCCGCGGTAAAAAGATATGATTTTTCCTCGATGTCCGATACGCGCATGGTGACACCGTGTGTTATCGCAATGACAGGAACTTGCAAACGACGCGCTGCTTCTGTCAGAACTCTTGTCGAGAATTTAGAATCCTTCTGAAAATCCAAGATTAAAGCTGACGCTTTAAGATGGGTCAATAAATACTCGGCCCATTTTTCGTCATAAAGACGATGCTGAAGCTTTTTAAACAGCTTGGCTCCGATTTTCGGAAAAATCCGGCGGATCCATAAGACGAATGCCGCAAGGATGCGCTTCAGCACTCCGTTTGCATACAGGCTGTATGAATAATCAGTTTTAATACCAAGTTCTTCACGCAAGTATTTTATGATGAAATCTGTGCGAATATCATAATCTAAGTTCTGGCATAGCACCCTTATCGCGGTTGAGCCTTTTTGGGCCATTTTATAAATAATGGGCGTCGCATGATCAAGATCCGCGAACTGTCTGATGAAGAAAATATACATATATTTGATCCCGCTTTGGTAAAACATGCTTTCCGGGGATTGTTCATAAGATTACTTTGGATCGGTATCCTGTTAAGTCGCTTTCACGGCGCGGTAATCCGACCAATCCGATGAATTATTTTCACTGCAGAGTAACTCCTTTATTCCTTCGTCAATCGATATTTGGGGTGTATAGTCCAAGAGCCTTTTTGCCTTTTCAATTGACGGAATCCTGTCAAATACTTCCCTTTTTTCCTGTCTGTCTGACTCAGAGAAGGATATTTTCTTTGGCTTTATATCTTTGCCTGACAGCGCAATAACCTTTTCGGCCAGAGCGAGCATCGTTATCTGCTCCATATCATTTCCGATATTAATGACTTCTTCTGATGTTTGTGGGGCGAAAAGTGCCTTGACAATTCCATTGGCGGCGTCTTTAACGTGGCAAAAGCAACGAATTTGATCACCGGAACCATATATCTGCGGAGATTTATCCTGTTTTACGGCATCGATGAATTTTTTCATGACGAACTGTCCGACCTGGCCTGGTCCGTAAACATTGAAAAAACGCAAGATCGTGTAATCCAAACCATACTGTCTCTTATATGCTTTTAAGTACTCTTCACCTGCAAGTTTGGTCACCGCATAAACCGATACGGGGTTCAAGGCGCTTTCTTCCGTGATGGGCATCTTCGCCTGGTTCCCATAAACTTCCGAAGAAGATGAAAAGAGAATTTTTTCCACCCTTTCTTTAACAGCAGCATCAAGGATGTTAACCATCCCGTTGATGTTGATATGTAAGCAGGATAGCCGCTCCACTTCCGTCCGTTTCACGCCTAGTCTTGCGGCCAGATGGACCACATAATCATTGCCCTGGAGTGCATGATGGATTGCTACCGAATCCAGAATGCTGCCTTTAAAAACTTTTGCGTCTTCGGGAATTACCGATCTTTCAATTTGCTCAGCCAAGTCGAGGATCGTTACTTCATGGCCTTCATCGAGAAGTTTGCGGACAACTTCAAGTCCGATCGATCCCGCACCACCCGTAACTAGTACTTTCATCTCTTATTCACCTTATATACCTTTCAGCAATCTTTTTAACCGATTTTACAACATGGGCCTTCTCTGACGCTGTCAGTTCCGGAAAAATAGGTAGCACGAAGCTGGACCTCTCAAAAAGTTCCGCATTGGGATAGTGGCCCTGATCATTTAACTCCTTAAATACACCTTGTCTATGAAATGCGGGATAATAGGTGCGGCAATGAATGCCCTCTTCAAGCATATCCCGCATGAATTCTTCTTTGGAGCAACTCAGGACATCTAGATCGATCCTTAGCGGATATATCTGATAATTAGTATCCGTTTCTGTTCGGGGCACCGGACATATCACGCCGCGTATGCCGGATAGGGATTGGTTATAATAGGTACCGTTCTGTCTTCGAATACGGATCGAATCGGGTAGTCGTTTAAGCTGAACCCGTCCGAGAGCCCCGTTCATATCCTGCATGCGGAAATTAAACCCCAGAATCCGGTTGTCAAACTTGTCATAATCGCCGAAGTTGATAATTTTCCGACAGCGCTCTGCAAGCGCATCGTCATTGGTGGTGATCATACCGCCTTCGCCCGTCGTCATGGGCTTAGAAGGCGTAAAACTGAATATGG
This sequence comes from Desulfobacterales bacterium, assembly GCA_050122435.1. Lineage (GTDB taxonomy): Bacteria > Desulfobacterota > Desulfobacteria > Desulfobacterales > JAHEIW01 > JAHEIW01. Next base: position 723 of record JASFIX010000156.1, on the reverse strand, counting down.
CCAGATCACCGATAGTTCCGGCCATTCGTTTGCCTTTATACGTTGACAGATGGGCTTCGGCCGCATCTTCCAATACCTTGAGGTTATATTTCTCGGCGAGGTCGAGGATTTTTTCCATCCCCGCGGTGTGCCCCCAATAGTGCACGGGAAGAATCACTTTGGTTTTATTGTTTATTCGTTCCTCAATCTTTTCCACATCGATACAATAATCTTTGAGATTAATATCAACGAAGACGGGTTTGGCACCTAGATACATGCAGGCCGTGCCGGTGGAAATGAAGCTCATATCCGGAACGATGACTTCATCGTTTCTCCCGACTTCAAGCGCCTGCAGTGCGACCAGCAGACCTGAGGATCCCGAATTTACCGCAATCGCATGTTTGACACCGATTAACTCGGCGAAGTGTTCTTCGAATATGTTTACATTTTTCCCAAATATGAGCCAACCGCTCCTTATTACCTCGGCAACCGCCTCCACCTCCTCTTCCTTAATGGTAGCCTTGGTAAGCGGAATTTTTATTTTATCCGGCTCAACCGCTTTTTCGTAAAGATCATTAATGGCCATTTTGCCCTCACAACGGGTTTGTTTCCCGGTGATTGTTCAAAAAAAAATTTGGTTTTTTCTTTTTTGCAGCCACTGAGCAATCATCATGTTAGTCCATCTTTTTGGCGGGGGTCGATACGTATTTGGAATTATCCTCGATATTTTTTACGATGATCGCA
>JASFIX010000155.1:0-8188 GCA_050122435.1 Desulfobacterales bacterium | reverse complement strand
TTTCGGCATGGCCTCAAAAATGTTGACCTGATGGCCCAGCCGTCTCAGAAAATAGGCACAGGTCAGTCCGGCCGGCCCGCCACCGATAATCGCGATGCGTTTGCGGGTTTCCGGTGCTGTCGCTATTGGCAGGCGTTCATCGGAATTCATCTCATAATCGGCAACAAAGCGTTTCAGTTGATTAATGGATACCGGTTCATCTTCGATTCCGCGGCGGCAGTTGGTCTCACAGGGATGCGGGCAGACCCGGCCGCAGGAAAGCAGGAAGGGATTACGTTCCCGGATGGTGTTGACGGCGCCTTCGTAGTCTCCTTCTCGAATCTGAGCGACGTACTGGGGGATGTCGATTTCCGCCGGGCAGGTCTGACGGCAGGGTGCCAGGCGGTCATCACTGCAATTGAAATGCATCAGGCGCTCGGACATGGTTTTGACCTTCATGACATACTTGGGACAAACCGTTTCACAGGCACCGCAGCCGACACACTTTTCCTCATGCACTACCGGGTAGCCTTCGCGGCCCATTTTGATGGCATCGAATTGACAGGCCTTGACACAATCGCCCAGTCCAATGCATCCAACGGCACATTCCCGCTGGCCGCCGGACATGGCCGCCTGCGCTCTACAGGTGTTGACGCCCAGGTAAACAAATTTATCGGCCGCGCGCAGGCCGCCGCTGCATGAATTAAATGATTTCGGCGGCTCAGCCAGGCCCACTTCGACGCCCATGACTTCGGCCGCCTTTGTCGCCGATTCCGGACCGCCGACGATGCAAACACTGGGATCGGCTTCGCCGGCCACAACCGCTACGGCGGCAGCTGAACACCCGGCATAACCGCATCCGCCACAATTGGCGCCTGCAAAACAGGCCTCCACCTTGGCAATACGCGGATCTTCATATACATAAAAGACCCGAGATGCCGCCGTCAAAATCGCAGCACAGGCAATTCCCAAACCGAGCATGAAAATAACGCTCTCGATCATAGTATCTCCTTACGAATTGTTTCTCTGTATCAACATACCACCATCACATCAACGGATCGGTTCCGGTTAAATCAAACGCATTTGGCACCCCGATCGTCGTTTCTGTTGTGGGGTCAAAAAGGCACTTAATTATCATTTCATGCCTATGATTTCAAGCCTGTTGTCTGATTTTTTTTGCCATTTAGCCAAGTTAATATTCCACAAAAATGTTACCAAGGTCGTGTGACATATTTTAGTTCAATTGAGTTCTCTATAGGCTTAAAATAATACCATTTTTTGTAAAAAAGTTATGCTTTTATAGTGATGGAGCTGAGGTAGCCGCCAGTTGGCTTTTCTCCGCTTCAGCAGCCATCGGCTTGACAGAAGCCGAAGATTTCGTTTAGATTACAGATTCTTAAATGATAAGGCGGATTCGTAAACAGGATGAGTGTTGAAGAGGAGGTTGTTTCAGAATGGAAAAGGACTGTATTTTCTGCCAGATCGCCCGGGGTCAAACGGAAACAGAGTTTTTATACCAGAGCGATACGCTGGTAGTGTTCAAAGATATCAATCCGCATGCGCCGGTCCATCTGCTGTTGGTTCCCAAAAAGCATATCCGCAGTGTCAACGACATTACTGAGGCTGATCAGCAGATTTTGGCTGAATTGATTATGGTGGCCAAAGAAATGGCAAGGGAACATGGTGTTGCCAGGTCCGGTTATAAGCTGTTGTATAATGTGGAAAAGGGCGGGGGGCAGTTGATATTTCACCTGCACCTCCACCTCATAGGCGGCTGGTAATTTTCTTTTTTGAAATGGTTATTTTTCCGATGAGCTGTGTTCTCCGCTGATTTCAGCATTCAACGTACTTCAAGTACGCTGAATGCTAAAATCCTTGTGCGGCCGTGCTCATCAAAAAAATCCCTCATTTCAAAAAAGAAAATTCATTGTTTTTAAAATTTCTAACTTCGTTTTGTTTAGGGCAATTACCAAAATTTTCTATTTCGAATTATGCTTTGATGAACACATTAATTTTAAACATTAGGATGTGAAATCCCGCATCATGCGGGAATCTCGAGCAAAATCTAACCGTTTAAAATCAATTCTACTTTCATTTAACAAAAGTAGGGTCGGCCTCTGGGCCGATCGCGATCCGGATGCAATGTCCCCAAAGATGAATTTACCTGACAGCCAGAATGCCGGGATATACATTCACATTCCGTTTTGTGTGCGGAAATGTCCGTATTGTGATTTTTATTCGGTAACCGATTTGGCGCTGAAGCCGATGTTTCTGAAAGCGCTGATCGCTGAAATGGATTTGGTCTCTACTGAAGGGCTCTGTTTTGATACGCTCTATATCGGCGGCGGAACACCGTCCGTTTATGGATATCACGATATCGGCCGAATCGTTTCCACAGTTCTTCAAAATTTTAATTTTCAGGCTGATTCTGAAATCACCATTGAGGTCAATCCCGGGACCGGGTCCCCTGAGCAATTGAATGGCTACCGCAAAGCCGGCATTAACCGCATCAATATCGGAGTGCAATCCTTTTCCCAGAAAAATCTCGACTTTCTGGGACGCATCCACACCATCAAGGAGGCCCGCAAGGCTTTAACCGAGGCCCAGCGGGCGGGAATAATCGATATCGGGCTTGACTTGATATACGGGCTGCCGGATCAATCGAATTTGGATTGGCTTGCGGATCTACAGCAGGCCATAGAATACGAACCCAACCATATATCCTGTTACATGTTGACCTATGAAAAAGGAACGCCGCTGCACAGCAGCCGAGAAGACGGTCGAATCCAACCGCTGGCTGAAGATAAGGTGCGCACGCTTTTTGAAACCACGATCGATTTTTTGGAAGATCATAAATATTTTCAATACGAAATTTCAAATTTTGCCCGGATTGGAAATGACGGAAAACCGAACATTTCAAGGCATAACCTGAAATACTGGACCCTGACCCCCTATATTGGTCTGGGACCTTCGGCGCACTCGTTTATCGAAACGCGGCGCTACTGGAATGTGTCAAATGTTGATTCTTATATTAATGCCATTGAATCCGGCCAGTTGCCTGTAGACGATAAGGAAGTCCTTACCCAGGATCAGCAGATGATCGAAGCCATTTACCTGGGCTTGAGAATGACCGCTGGAATTGATTTGGCGGGTTTCAGGGCAAAATTTGGCATCGATTTTATAAAGACCTTCAAAGAAGTGATAGCCGATCTAACAGAACGGAATTATATTGCAGTCGAAAATAGTCGTTGCGCGTTAACTAGACAAGGGCGGGTTTATCTGGATAGTATTACAACCATGTTTGTTACCCGGGATATTTCCGATACCGAAGCCGGAATTTGAAGCTTTCTTCCCTGAATACCTGAATAATAGATATTCTAATATAGAAGAACCTCTCTAATTATAGGCAAAACCTCATTTCACTATTTTTTAATTAATAATCAAATGTAACCGGGTCATTTTCAAATGATATCAAAGGTCAGTACAGCTTTCAGCGGGCGGGATTTTTAATTGAAAATCCTCATAATTGACAAGAAGAAGTGATTACGATATTTATTTTTTGGCTATTCCGGATTCCTTCATCAGAAATTCAAACTGCCTAACTTTACCATGGAGGGCATCAAGATGAAATGCCCGCAGTGTCAGTTTGAGAATCGTGAAGGGGCCAAGTTTTGTAAAGAATGCGGTACAAAATTAGACCTCACTTGTCCCCAATGCGGCAACATCCTTTCGCCCAACAGCAGATTCTGTTACGAATGCGGCTTTCGGTTGATTTCATCTTCCGAACGGGCCCCTAAAGCGCTCTCATTTGATGAAAAGCTCAGTAAAATTCAAAAATACCTTCCCAAAGGCCTGACTGAAAAAATCCTTTCCCAAAAAGATCGCATTGAAGGCGAACGCAAAGCAGTGACGGTGATGTTTTGCGATATGGCGGGATTTACCCCTTTATCTGAACAACTGGGCCCTGAGGAAGCCTATTCCATTATGGACAGCGTCTACGAAATACTCATTCATAAAGTCCACGATTACGAGGGCACCGTCAACGAGATGACCGGGGATGGAATTATGGCGCTTTTTGGAGCACCAATTGCTCTGGAGGATGCGCCCCAGCGTGCCATTCGTTCAAGCCTGGCGATTCATCGGGAAATGGTAAAATTCAGTACCCAATTCAAAAAAGAAGGAAAAGATATTCCGCCGCTAAAAATGCGAATAGGACTTCACACGGGCCCTGTGGTCGTCGGTACATTGGGAAATGATTTGCGGGTTGAGTTCAAAGCGGTCGGCGATACGGTGAATTTAGCCTCAAGGATTGAGGGGCTGGCAAAGGCGGGAACGACCTTGATATCAGAAGAGACATTTAAACTGACAGAAGGGTTCTTCAGGTTTGAAGCATTGGGGAAAAGAAAAATCAAAGGAAAGCAAGAATCGATTCATATTTATCAGATTATCGCCCCCAGCACCCGAAAAACCAGATTTGATGTTAGCGCGGCCATGGGACTAACGCCTTTTGTGGGCAGAGAGCGTGTATTGGAAATTTTAGTCGACAGTTTTGCGCGCATCAAGACGGGCCGGGGCCAGGCCGTCTCCATTGTTTCGGAAGCCGGTGTAGGCAAATCAAGGTTGCTGTATGAGTTCAGAAAGGCGGTGAGCAGCGAAGACGTGACTTTTTTAGAGGGAAGATGCCTCTCCTACAGCAAAGGAGTTGCTTATCATTTGCATGCTGACATTGTGAAAGCCAACTTTGACATCCATGAAAATGACAGGGATTCGGAAATCAGGCAAAAGGTAAGGAAGGGGTTGAAGATATTGGGGTTGGATGAATCCGTAAACTTACCTTATCTATTGGAGCTATTGGGAGTAAAGGAAAGCGGAATCGACCACATTCCAATGAGCTTTGAGTCAAGAAAAGACCGCATCATTGAGACGCTAAAGCGAATCGCCCTTAAGGGTTCTGAAAGTCGGCCCCTGATACTGGCTTATGAGGATCTGCACTGGATGGATAAGAATTCAGAGGACGTATTGAAGACTGTTTTAGAAAGCATACCGGGTGCTAGGATTTTATTGATATTTACTTATCGGCCGGAATTTGTGCACACCTGGGGCGGCAAGTCCTTCCATAGCCAGATTACCTTGAATAGACTCTCAAACCGTGAGAGCCTCATGATGATATCCCATCTTCTTGGCACAGAGGACATCGACAGGAATCTTGAGGAATTGGTTCTGGAAAAGACGGAAGGCGTCCCCTTTTTCATCGAAGAGTTTATAAAGTCTCTTAAAGACCTAAAAGTCATTCAGAAAAAAGACAATAAATATAGATTGGCAAAGGCGATAAAAGAGGTAACCATTCCCTCCACGATCCAGGATGTCATCATGGCTAGAGTCGATTCCCTTCCGGAGAGTGCCAAGGAGGTACTTCAGAATGGCTCGCTCATTGAGCGGGAGTTTGGCTACGAGTTAATTAAACACGTAGTCGATCTTCCGGAGCAGGAATTACTTACTCACCTCTCTGTTTTAAAAGATGCAGAGCTTCTCTATGAGAGAGGAATATATCCGCAATCCACTTACATTTTCAAGCATGCCCTGACCCAGGAGGTAGTACATGACTCTATTTTGACCCAGAGGAGGAAACAGCTGCATGAAGTAATCGGTAATGCGATTGAGCAATTATACCAAGAAAATATTGGCGAGTACTATGAGGTGTTGGCCGGGCATTTTATTGAAAGTGAAAATTTTGAAAAGGCGGCTGAGCATTCGAGATTGGCCGGTAAGAAGGCCCAGAAAGCAGCTTCTTTCAAAGATGCGATTGAATACGCCCGCAAAGCAATTTATTGTCTGGAGCGATTGCCTGAAACAGATATGAATCAAAAAAAGATAATTGATGCCCGCACACGTCTGGCGGGCTACTATCTGAGTTTAGACCATTATGTTGACGCCAAAGAGGCGCTTGCCCCCATTGTCGATTTAGCGCAGGAGCTGAATTATCAAAAGCGGCTACCGATTATTTATTCGGCTATGGGCACCTTTAGCCTATGGGTTGAGGAGGATTATTCGCAGGCCTTTAGATATTTAGACGAGGCTTTTAAGATCTCCGAAAAAGTAAATGACGATACGTCTTTATGGTTTGCAAGCTTTTTTTTAGGAATCGCCCGTTCGATGAATTGCGAGTTTGAAAAAGGCCTAGCGTATTTTCGCAAATCGCTCGATTTAGGCCTGGAAACCAACAATCAGATTATGATTGTTTTTGCAAAGGGCCTCATGAGCACCTTTAACTATATATTTTGCGGAAAGGCTGATCTTGCCTATCAGATGAGCCAGGAGTCCTTGCGGCAGGCGCTAGACAGCGGAGATATTTATCTAAAGGGCATGGCCTATTCCAGTTATGGTGCGTCCTGTTATTACATGGGGTTATTTGATGAAGCTGAAAATAGTCTATTACAAGCACTGCCCTTGTGTGAAAAAACAGCGCTGCTGGGCTGGGGGACCTGGGGAACGGGTTTTCTGGGTCAAGCATATGCGGATCTGGGCAAATACGAAAAAGCCCTTAATACTTATAAAAGAGGAATTTCAATTCTGGAGTCTCTTAAATTATTCCCCTTTTTGGTCAATTTGTGGAAAATTGCCGTCGCAAGGCTGAAAGTGTTCAACAATGAACCAGATATCAACCTGAACAAAGTGTTAGAACATTATGGGAAAATTAAAGTCAAGGTAGTTGAGGGGTGGGCGGCCAGGTATGTTGCCGAGATTCTATTGAATATGGATAACCGGCATTTCTCTGAGGCCGAGGACTGGGTTAATAAGGCGCTTGAAGCAGATGAAAGCAATGGTACGATGTGGTCTTTAGCCTGTGATTATTTGTTTTATGCCGACTTATACAGACGCAAAGGCGATCCCCAAAAAGCGAAAGAAAATCTAGACAGGGCAGTAGAAATTTTTAAAGAAGGCGGGGCCGAGGGATGGCAGAAAAAAGCTGAGCAAGAAATGGCAGCGCTTTCCTGAAGCTATTGTTTAAACTGCTCACCCGTGAGCTTTCATAAATTACTGGCTAAAATTGCATTTATTTCGCTTTGATACCCCGCCCGCCGGAGGCGGACTTTAGGGAGCTTCATTTTCTGGTCAATGCCATATGGATAAGATTTCAAAAGCCGCTGAGTTTATTGCGAATCTCCGCTTTGCACGTCAACAGGCACCCCAGGTCCCTGAAACCTTTCGGCCGGCTGATCTATCCTCGGGATATGCAGTACAGGAAGGGGTGGTGGACCGGTTGCTTAAAAAAGCCGGCGGTCGTGCGGTCGGATACAAGGTGGCCTGCACCAATAAGCTTGCCCAGGAGCTTTTGGGCACCGACACCCCCTTTTACGGACGGCTTCTCTCACCATTTGTGTATCAAAGCCCAGCACGGGTCAACGCACAGGATTTTTCCATGCGGCTCATTGAAGCCGAATTTTCGTTTCAACTGGCCGAGGATCTGCCCCGAGAGGGCGCCCCTTACGACAGGGGATCTGTGGCCGATGCGGTGGCAGCGGTTCTACCGTCCATTGAACTCGTGGACACCCGCTATACCGTCTGGACCCAGGTGCCCATCCCTTCTCTGATTGCGGATAATGGGTGCAACAGCGGTTGGGTCCAGGGATCCGCTACCGAGGCCTGGCACCATATTGATCTGGCTAGCCATGAGGTGCGTCTCAGCGTCAACGGCAAGGAGAAACTCAGCGGTTCAGGCGCTGCGGTCCTGGGCCACCCTTTGAACTCGCTGGTCTGGCTGGCCAATACCCTATGCGAGCAGGATAAGGCGTTAAAGGCTGGCGATCTGGTCAGCACCGGGGTTTGCACGGATATCTATCTTGCAGAGCCAGGCGACCACATCGTCGCCGATTTCGGAACGTTGGGTACCGCGGAGGTATCCTTTTTTATGTCCAATCGGTTTGAATGATGGCAAGTGGATCTTCGTTAATGCTACTTTTTTTTTCGCTTTGGGGCATAGCCATTTTCAAGAAGCGGGTCCCATGCCCAGTCCTTCCCACGCCGGTGGGTCTCGATTGTGAGTCCTTTTTCGGTCACTAGAATTTCAAAGGTGCCCGCGCCACAATAAAGTCGACTTTCTGTGCTGTGTATGCCGTATTTTTCTGTTATAATGGTGATCGATTGAGCGCGATAGGGTGTGCCCTCGAACGAAACAAAACCATATCGGTCGCTTTTTGTTTTCAACTTA
>JASFIX010000154.1:0-8206 GCA_050122435.1 Desulfobacterales bacterium | reverse complement strand
CGACTTTCATTTGAAATATTATTTCTGCCGCCTTTAAGAGAGCGCAAAGAAGATATCCTTCTGTTAGCCAGTCACTTTGCCGGCAGGATGGCCCTGGAACTCGGTTGGGATGAAATCCCTGTCTTTAGTGACGAAGCCATCGCGGCTCTGGAAAAGCATCTGTGGCCCGGTAATATTCGTGAGCTGAAAAATGTAGTCGAACGTGCGGTTTATCGTTCCGATGCAGCCACCATTGCCGATATCGACTTTCATCCCTTTCATTCTCCTTATGATGATACAGTTTCATCCGCAGCCGAAGAATCCCCTGCGCGTAAAAGCGCCGCCGCTGATTTGAGGGCAATCTCGAAGCGCCCGCTCAAAGAAGCCGTTTGGCAATTGAAAGTTGCGATGATGGAAAACGCCTTGCAAAAAGCAAAGTACAATCAGAAAAAAGCCGCCCGGATTTTAGGGCTGACCTATCATCAATTCCGCGGGCTGTACCGCAAATATCAAACTGTCGGCTTCAAAAACAAAAAACAGGCATCCAGCTAAATTCAATAAGCATGCGATCATCTTTTTTTGGTTTACCCGTTGAGCCAGTTTAGCCGGTTTTGCCGGTTTAAAGGGAATACTATCGATTTTTATTTCTTTAAACCGGAAACGGGTCAACGGGCAACGGGCTCAGCCTGCAGATTTCGAGCATTTTGAATTGATTTGACGAACCCATTAATATTCCCAAAAAGGAGACGTGAGATCCCGCTGAGAGAGCGGGGAAACACAGCTTTGGGGCGTTAGCTGTATTTTTAGAAAGCTCCTAAAGGGAACGACCCAGGACAGCACTCTCATAAATCGCCGCTTTGGCGCTTCGGGTCTCGAGGCAGTCACCGATCTGGTGGGTTTCATATCCGAGGGATTTGACTTTTTCATAAAGGCGGTTGCAGGGTCGGGTACCGGTCGCAAAGATCACCGTTTCAGCCTCGATCAAAAGCTCCGTACCATCACGCAGGGCAACAGACGCACCGGTGCTTTTAACTCCTATTAATTCGGTTTCAGTCATTATTTTTACGTTGTATTCTTTTAGCTTGCCCAGCAAAATCTTTTTGGTCATGGCTTCAAGGCCTTTTCCGATTTTAGCAAGCATTTCCACGACGCTAACGCGACAGCCATATTCGGCCAGATGCAGGGCAATTTCCAGACCGGTCGGCCCGCCGCCGATGATCACCGCTTGCTTAAAAGAAGGCGGGGCTTCGTTTAAAACATCTTCATAGGTCATTACAATCGATCTGTCGATACCATCCACAGGCGGAATCGCCGGTAGTGATCCGGTGGCCAATACAACCACATCCGGATCGAGTACCTGGATGTCTTTCATTTCAACCTCATGGTTTAGATGGCAGGCTACGCCGAACTTTTCGATTTGTTTTTCCTGAAATTTGATCAGGCTGCGCAATTCTTTCTTATGCCCCGGTATGCTGCCTGCAAGCAATTGCCCTCCCAGAGAGCCGCGTTTTTCAAAAACGTGGACTTCATGGCCACGCTTAGCCGCCACCCAGGCCACGTTCAAACCGCCGGGACCACCGCCAACCACCATAATTTTTTTGGGTTTTGGGGTGGGTACGAAGGCCATTTCCTTTTCCCGGCCCAGCATGGGATTAACCAGGCATTCGATACGGCCTTTTCTGAATATGGATTCCATGCAGGTGTTGCAGGCGATGCATATCCGTATTTCATCCAGACGTCCTGCTCTGGCTTTATTGGGCATCTCCGGGTCTGCTAAAAGCCCACGACCAATGCACACCAGATCCGCCTGGCCTTGTGACAAAACCTGATTGGCAATCATCGGGTCGTTTATGCGTCCAACGGCCATGACCGGGATGTCCAAGGCCTCTTTGACTTGTGCGGTGGATTTCGCCAGACAGGCTTTTTTCATAAACATGGGCTGGCAGATCCATTCCGGCGTGATGTCATTGCCGGCCGAAACCTGAACGACATCAACACCGGCTTTTACCAGAAGTTTTAAAATCTCAATGCTTTCTGGGACGGTCAGACCATCGGGTACAAATTCCTGAGCGCTGATTTTAAACGAAAGCGGAAATTCAGGCCCAATTCGCTTGTTAATCTCCTCAATAATTTCAAGAGCAAATCGACTTCGTCCGACAATGTCCCCGCCATACTCATCTTCGCGAATATTGCTCACTTTTGATAAAAACTGGTTTATCAGATAACCGTGCGCACCGTGGATTTCGATTAGCTCGAAGCCCGCCTGTGTGGCGCGTTCGGCTGCATCTCCAAATTTCTGAACAATTTCATGAATGCCATCGATTGTCAGGGGCTCAACATCGCCGCGGATCGTGGGGCAGGGAATTGCTGAAGGTGCCAGGGGTTTGCGTTTGATGACCTTGATGGACGTCTGTCTTCCACCATGGTGAATTTGAATGGCGGGGACTGATCCCTCCGATTTCATAACCGCGGCAATCTTTGAGAGTCCCTCGATGAAACGGTCATCATCGATCCTTGCCTGATGATTGGATACCACCCCTTCAGGTGAAACCGAACAGGCTTCCATTATGATCATGGCCGGTCCGCCGGCTGCTCGTCGGCGGTAATGATCAACAGTGGCCTCGGATATCATACCGCCATCTCCGATTAAAAAAGATGCCAGGCCGGGCATGACAATTCGGTTTTCCAGCTGTATATCTCTGATCCAAAAAGATGAAAACAACGGCTGCATTTTTTCCCATCCTAACAGATATCAAAGATAATACGCGTGCCTATAGCCTAATCAGGTGTTAAAATCAACTTTCTGTGCTGATTTTAGCAGATTTAAGGGCACATCTGCCTGGAAGCGGGCTTGACGCATCCGGTGGATTTCTTTATAATCCCCTGAACCTAAAGGAAATAACGTCTCTGAATTAAGATAACATTAGTAAAGCATGTTGCTTTCCGATTTACAAGGTTATAGCCTATGAGAAACTTGCATTATTAAGTTGCGATTCGGAAAATTGAAAAAAACACGTGCCCGATTCTTTAAAGCCCGGGTTTAAACAGAAAGATGCCTATTACGAAATGCCTTCTTTGCATGCCATCATCGCTGAAATCGGATTAACCAATTTGATTCTGATACTGGTCGGTGTGATTTTAGCTGTTGCCGTTATTTTGCTGATTATTCTGGTTCGACGCAGGGAAATCAAATCGCAGGATTTTTTTGCAACCCTTGAAAAACAGCAGGAAGGCATTGGACATATGGTTAGAGACGAGTTTACGCGCAACCGCCAGGAATCGGCCGGCAGCGCTCGGCAGTCCCGGCAGGAAATCGGCAGTATTTTAAAGTCTTCCAGCGATTCTCAGCTCAGGCAGATGGGCGAGGTTGCCGGCATGCAGAAAGATCAGCTTGATAGTTTTTCTAAACAGCTGCTCGCGCTGACCCGGCTCAATGAGGATAAACTTGAAAGTTTGCGTAAGACGATTGAGGCTCAACTGCGGGCCATGCAGGAGGACAATAGCCGTAAACTGGAGCAGATGCGGTCGGTGGTCGATGAAAAACTGCAGTCGACGCTGGAAAAACGGCTGGGTGAATCCTTCAAGCAGGTTAGCGAGCGCCTTGAGCAGGTCTACAAAGGCCTGGGTGAGATGAGAAACCTGGCCACCGGTGTGGGCGATCTTAAAAAAGTGTTAACCAATGTTAAAACCCGGGGCACCTGGGGTGAAATTCGGCTCAGCCATATTCTGGAACAGATTCTGACACCGGATCAATATGAGGTCAATGTCGCCACCAAAAAGGCCGGCAGCGAGCGGGTGGAGTTCGCTATAAAGTTACCGGGTCAGGGTTCCAATAAAGAAAAAATCGTCTGGCTGCCCATTGATTCTAAATTCCCCCAGGAGGATTATCAACGTTTGCTGGATGCACAGGAATCGGCCGATAAGGTTCAGGCCGAAAAATCAGTTAAAAACCTGGAAACCCGCATTAAGGCCGAAGCCAAAGCCATCCGCGAGAAATATATCGATCCACCCAATACCACCGATTTCGGGATCATGTTTTTGCCGGTGGAAGGCCTGTATGCCGAAGTTTTAAGGCGTCCGGGTCTTTGTGATAGCTTGCAAAGGGATTATCGCATTGTGGTCACCGGGCCGACAACGCTGGCAGCTCTTTTAAATAGCCTGCAGATGGGCTTCCGCACCCTGGCCATCGAAAAGCGATCCAGTGAAGTCTGGGAACTGCTGGGTGCAGTCAAAACTCAGTTCAGCAAATTTGGAGAGGTCCTGGCAAAAACCAAAAAGAAGCTGCAGGAGGCCAGCAATACGATTGACAAGGCCGAAGTGCGCACCCGGGTCATTTCGCGCAAACTCAGCAAAGTACAGGAATTGCCCCAGACAGATTCGGCCAAACTACTGGAGACGGCCGCCACCGACGATGGTACGGCAGATGATGATTCTTAAAACCGGCTACTGGCCTCTTGCTTCTGGCTGCTGGTCACTGGCTGCTCGCCTGTGGATCTGCCAGCAGCAAGCCTGCGACGAGCTCAGTCGAGTCGAAGCCAGCAGCAAGTTGATGAAAAAACTATTGCAGCATTAGAAATTCAGATCCTATCTGAACAATCATAATACGGGAGAAGTAAATGCCGTTATCCAGTTACTGGGCAGACAAATATGTCGAAAACAAGCGCAGTGCCCATGAAGCGATTGGTTTGATCAGACCGGCTCAGCGCGTCTTTATCGGATCATCCTGCGGAGAACCGCAGCATCTGGTACGGGAGCTTTCTAATGCCTCAAATTACTTTAAAGATATCGAGATTAACCGCCTTTTGACCCTGGAGACAACGCCATTAACATTGATTGCCGATAAAACAAGGGATCAAAATCTCAATATTCGGTCATTTTATCTGGGATCGGCAAAATCCAAAGCGATCGCTCGTAACAAACGGTTTATCACGCCCATCAATCTTTCGGCAGTTCCCCGCCTATTTAAAAGTCGGCTGCTGCCGATCCATGTTGCCCTGATCCAGGTATCGCCTCCGGATGATTTCGGCTGGATGAGCCTGGGCGTATCGGTCGATATTACGCTGGCGGCCGCCCAATCGGCGGACCTGGTGATCGCTCAGGTAAATTCCCATATGCCCCGTGTGCTTGGCCGCAGTTTTATCCATGTTAACGACGTGGATATATTTGTGGAATACGACGAACCGTTGCTGACCATTGGTGAAACACCTGAACTGAAGGCCGCCAATGACATCGGCCGGCTGATAGCCCGCCTGATCGAGGACGGTTCCACCATGGAAATCGGCCTGGGCGCCACCCATCAGGCCACGCTTCTGGCGCTGGCCGATAAAAATGATCTGGGCATCCACAGCCAGTATATGACCAATGATATCATGCACCTGTTTTCCAGAGGTGTGATTACCAATCGTAAAAAGGGATTCAATGAAGATAAAATGGTCGCCTCCGGCGCCATCGGTACCCCAGAATTATATGAATTTTTGAATGACAATCCGGCCATTGAATTTTATCCCTCCGATTATGTCAATGACCCTTCCATCATCTCACGCCACCACAAAATGGTTTCGATTAATGTTGCCATGACCATTGATTTAACCGGCCAGGTGGCGGCTGATGCGATGCCGCATAATCATTTCTCCGGTGTTACCGCGATGCTCGATTTCATGCGCGGTGCGGTTCAATCTCCCGGCGGCAAGGCCATTATCATGCTACCGGCCACGGCCTTAAAGGGCGCAAAAAGCCGGATTGTACCCCGGCTGGATGATGAAGCTGTCGTGGTTCCCAGAGGCGACGTTCATTACGTCGTTACCGAATACGGCGCGGTAAACATATTTGGTAAAAGTTTGCAGGAACGCGCGATGGCCATGACCAGCATCGCCCATCCGGATTTTCGGGACGAGCTTTTCCACGAAGCCAAAAAGATGGGGCTTCTTGGTGCTGAACGAACTTTAAGCGAATCCATTCATGGGATATATCCGATACATCTGGAGGAAAGCATCACCGTCGAGGGTGAACGGATGACGATCCGGCCTGCCAAACCGGTGGACGAACGCCGCATCCAGGAGCACTTTTACAATTTGAGCAAAGATGACGTGGTCTCACGGTTTTTTCATGAAAAAACAAGTTTCGTTCACGATGAAGTCAAAGGGGTTACCTTAATCGATTACATTAAGGACTTGACGGTTGTCGCAATTGTCGGAGAATTTGGTTTTGGCCGGATTGTGGGGATCGGAGAATATCTGTTGGACCCCGCGAATAATGAAGCTGAAGTTGCATTTTCGATCAGCAAACCCTATCAGAACAAGGGGCTGGGCAAAATATTATTGAATAAACTGGCACATGCCGCCCGCGACAACGGCATCGCCGGTTTGATGGCCTATACTTCAGCGCAGAACAGAGGGATGATAAAGCTGTTTAAGACGCTGCCGTATAAAACCGAGAGCTTTTTTGACGGCGACTTGCTGCAGCTGAGGTGCCGGTTCGATAAACCTTTATAAGGTGTCGGGTGTCAGGTTTCAGGTGTCAGGAACCGAAAATGCGTCTGGGTTCAAGTGTTGTTGTTTTGGCCGCGGCTTCTCGCTTCTTGCTTCTTGCCAGGAAACAGTGACAAGAAACCAGAATCCGGCAGCCAATGGCCTGACACCTGACACCCGACACCTGAAACCATATTAAAAGAGCTCTATATTCCGAAATCCACTAACGCATAAATCAGGAAGCCTGATATGACGACCCACAAAGTGAAGTTTCTGCCTCACGAAACGGAAATCGAGGTGCCGGACGGTGAGACAATTATTCATGCTGCCATGGAGGCCGGCGTACACATAAACGCTTCGTGCGGGGGGGAAGGGGTTTGCGGAAAGTGCCGTGTGATGATCGAGCAAGGAACGGTGGAGGGCGGAATTACTGAAAAACTCTCTCAGGAAGACCAGCAAAAAGGATATCGACTGGCCTGCCACGCCGCTGTAAAAGGTGATCTGGTGGTGCGCATTCCGGTTGAATCCGCTATGGATGCCAGTGCGCTTCGCCTGCACAAGACCCCGCGCAAAAGCGCCCACATCCGCGAGTATAACTTTTACGAATTAAAAGAAAAGGGGCTATTTGTTCCTCCGGTGGAAAAAAAGTTTTTACAGCTTCCCGAGCCGACCCCTCAGGACAACCTGCCGGATATCACGCGTCTGATCAGCTACTTAAAAGTCAAGCACGATGAACATCGTCTGGATGTTGCCCTTTCGGTTATCCGCAAAATTCCGGAAGCGATCCGGGAAAAGGATTTTGAAGTCACCGCCACCCTCGTGCGGCCGGTGCGCGATGTGGGCAAAACCCGTCTGATCAATGTTCAGCCGGGCGATACGACCCGCCGCAGTTATGCGATTGCCATGGATATTGGGACCACCACCATTTATGGTCAGGTCATCGATCTGATCAGCGGCGACGTGCTGGCCGAATACGGCGAATTCAACGGTCAGATCAGCTATGGCGAAGATGTCATTACCCGGATCGTATATGCTGAAAAATCGGGGGGTCTGGAGCGTCTGCATGAAGTGGTTATGAACACAATCAATAAGGTACTGGGTAAGATTATCAAACGCTCCGGTATCGACCATGAGGATTTATCCACCATTACCCTGGCCGGCAACACCACCATGACCCAGCTGATGCTTAAAATCAATCCGAGATACATCCGTCGCTCGCCGTATGTGCCGGCTGCGACTCTGTACCCCCCCACCCGGGCCAAGGATCTGGGTATGGCTGTGGGCGACCATGTATCCGCGCTGGTTTATCCGGCAGTTTCCAGTTATGTCGGCGGGGATATCGTAGCGGGCGTGATGGGATCCGGTATTTACCGGACGGAGAAACTGACCCTCTATATGGATGTCGGAACCAATGCCGAAATCGTTATCGGCAACCAGGACTGGCTTGCTTGTGCGGCTTGTTCGGCCGGCCCGGCCTTTGAAGGCGGCGGCCTCAAATACGGCATGCGGGCTGAAAGAGGCGCTATTGAAGATTTTTCAATCGACCCGCTAACCTATGAACCCATGATTATCACCATCGGTCACGTTCGGCCGAAAGGCATCTGCGGGTCGGGGTTAATCACCATGGTGGCAACCCTGTTTGAAATGGGCATCATCGATAATCTGGGAAAATTCAACCGTGATCTGAAAACACCCCGCATCCGGCAGAAAGACGGTGTCTATGAATATGTTCTGGCGTGGAAGGATGAAACTCAGATAGA
>JASFIX010000153.1:0-8215 GCA_050122435.1 Desulfobacterales bacterium | reverse complement strand
CATGCACATGATCATCAGTTACATCGGGGTGCTGGTTTTTGTCGGCTTGACCGCCTATGATACCCAGAATCTGAAAGCCATGGCCGTTTCACAGCCAGCCGATGTCGGTGCCGGAGTGATACGCAAAGGCGCAATTCTGGGCGCCCTGAAATTGTATCTGGATTTTATTAACCTGTTTCTGATGTTATTGCGGATTCTCGGCAACAGAGAATAATTAATATCCGCAGATTGCGCGAACCCAAAGATTATTTGTCCACAGATTCCGCAGATTAACGCAGATAATTTTTTTTAAAATCTAACCCAGTAGCCTTGAAAAAGGCGATGTTCGCAATAAGACATATCTTTTCTTTCTCAGTTTTAATTTGATTTTTTTGAAATCTGCGGAAATCTGCGTAATCTGCGGATAACTATTTGCCAAGGGTGGCTTTGACGGTGTCGGCGATCTGCTGACAGTAACGCCGGGTCTCATTTTCTTCAGGCCCTTCAACCATCACCCGGCATAGCGGCTGCGTTCCGGAATAGCGCACCAGCACCCTGCCCTTTTCCCCCAGGCAATCCTCTACCGAACGAATTGCAGCCATAATCTGCGGTACGTCTTCAATTGGCGGTTTGTCCTGCACATCGATATTCAACAAAACCTGGGGGAATACGGTCATTATTCGGCTCAGTTCCGACAGCGATTTGTTTTCCTCACCCATGGTCTGTATCAGCCTTAGCGCCGTCAACATTCCATCACCGGTTGTATGCTGATCCAGAAAAATCATATGGCCTGAATCCTCCCCGCCGATTACGGCTCCGTTGGTGTTCATTTGCTGCAGCACATAACGATCGCCGACCGGGGCCATTAAATGCTGGATGCCCAATTCTTTTAAGGCCAGTCGCAACCCTAAATTGCTCATGACGGTGCTGACAACCAGATTGTTTTTCAGCAATCCTTTACGCTTTAAAGACCGAGCACATATAGCCAGTATCCGATCACCGCTAAGGATCATGCCTTTCTCATCGACGGCAACCAAGCGGTCGCCATCGCCATCAAAAGCCAATCCGATATGGGCCTTTTGCGCCAGAACCGCATCAATTAAGCTTTCAGGATGTTCGGATCCACAGTCTACATTAATATTTTTACCGTCGGGGTGGACATGGAGCGCTTCGACCTTTGCACCTAGACCTTGGAATAACTTAGGAGCGACTGCATGAGTCGCGCCATTGGAACAATCTAAAACGATTTTCATATCTTTGAACAGTTCAGTTTTGGTCAAAGTGTTTTGCAAGAAGAAAAGATAACGTTCTGGCGCATTGGTCAGGGTTTCAACAATTCCATTGCGATGATTGGATTTGGCTGTGGCGTTATCGATATTGTCGGTCTGTAAAAGACGTTCTATCTCGTCTTCATCGGCGTCGGAAAGTTTGTAGCCATCAGCGTCAAATATCTTGATGCCGTTATCGTAAAACGGATTGTGCGAGGCGGATATAACAATCCCGGCAGCCGCACCAATAGAAGATGTCAGGCAGGCCACCGCTGGTGTGGGAAGAATACCGGCCAGACAGGCATCAGCTCCAACAGAACAGATCCCGGATGCCAGGGCACCTTCAATCATATCGCCGGATTCGCGGGTGTCTTTTCCGATGATTATTTTTGCCGGATCGGCGCTGCTTCGGAAAAACAATGCGACCGCCCGGCCGATTCCGAAGACCGCTTCAGCTGTCAGCGGATATTCATTTGCGACGCCGCGGATACCATCTGTGCCAAAAAGTCTGCCCATAAATAGTAAAGTGTTATATTGGTTAAATTCGTTAAATTGGTTGAATTGGTTCAATGGTGTGCCTCATCAAACCAATAAAACCAATTAAACCAATCAAACTAATTAAACAATTCCATTATTTAAATGACGGGATCACTTCGAGTGCATCATCGACCACCCGGTCAACAATTCCCTGCAGCCATTGGGTGCCGATGACGCTATCAGAAGGTGACATGCTCTGGATCACAGAAATATAATCCTGCCCAGTTTGCTTGATCCCCTTTTGAACTTTTTCGAGAAAGGAATCTTGGTCACGTGCCTCTCCGGTCTCGGATCGCCTCTGATTGAGTAAATCTTTCATCCGGGACCACCGGGCCACCAATTCCTGCTTTTGCTTGGGTGCAGGCGATGAACGACCACGCGCAATGTTTTTGGGGGTTTCCATTTCCAGGAATGTTTGTATTTTGTCACAAAGGGCTTCAAGCCGATTGATTCTCTCTGAGATGGCTCGATTCAGTTTGTCTTCGAGTCCGGCTAATAGAGTTTCCGGAAAACATTCTGAAATAAACTGGCTGCGTACCTGTCGGTACCATTGACCCAGGGCAATCAAATTAGCAATATAAATGATATTATTGAGTACCACCCGCTTTTCATTTCGATACCGTCCGGGCGTATACGACAAATTGCCGTCTTTTAGCACACCGCCATATAAAAGGCGTCCGGGTCTGAATTCATCCTTTCGAACAATCGTACCGGCAGCCACTGTGATCCCGTAAGCCAGCCGACAGGGGCCAACCAGTCCACCCTGCCCGCCCAGGAATATAGGTGGCTGATTTAACATCACACCTTTTGGTACATCACCGATCAGGGAAGCCGTCACCTTGTCCTGGTTGGGTGTAAAATTAAAATGAATGTAGGAACTGCCGACCTCACTGTGATTTTTGCGACCGGTGCCACCGGCCATCAGACAATCGCAAAAATTAACTAAACTGCCAAGGGTGACAAACGGAAAAAGGATCGTATGTTTGGTTCCTACGGTATGCGCGATGCTGGCCTGCTCTTCAAAGATGCTGGCTTCACGTACATGAGAACCCAAGCCGGCTTTCGCGTTCGCCAGGAAAACAGCATCTTCAAAAAAACCTCCCTTCAGTTCGACGCCGGGCCCTATCTGACAGTTTTTAACAGTAGCCGGGGCTTCAAAGCCGATAGTAGCGCCATTTAAAATCACAGTCGCATCGCCGAAGATCTTAGAACCCGCATGTATCGTTACATCGTCGCCTGAGATTCTATCAACATCGACTTCCGCTCCGATTTCGATACTTTCCGGACAGGCAATCCGGACTCCCTTGGCGATTAAGTCCGCAGTTTTTGTTCTTTTTTGGCGTGTCATAAGGATATTAAAAATATTTCCGGGTGAAAAATGGTGGCTGCCGTTTTAAGAGCCGACTTGATAGTTTTGTTTCACATCATCTTTAATGCGTTTGACATGACCTCGACCCAGTCCTTTGACTTCGCATCCCAACTCAAAATAGCGTCGTATTTTTTCGTCGTCCAATACACCGAAACAATCGACGATAGCAGCCGGACGCCCGATCATCTTCACAATTTTTTCGGGATCCAACTCGAGGTACTCCTGATGCCGAACCGCAAAAATCACTGCATCGGCAAATTGAAGGGCTTTGGACAAATCCGTTTCGATCCGGATTTCATCCAGCTTGTCTTGATTGCGGAAAAAGCGTTTCATGGAATGATCCGGTGCCGGATAGGTATCCTGTTTCTCAAGTTCCCACCAGTGCTTAACATAGGGATCGTTTACCACAACATCAGCCCCCATTTCAGTTAATTTACGAACGATAACCTCAGAGCCGCTATAACGGGTATCGCCTACCCCCTGGCGGTATGACGCACCCAAAAGAACGATTTTCGAAGCTGCAACGATCTTTCCCATGTTGCGCAACGCATCCCGGACTTGCTGCGGGACTCGCAAAGAGCGTGTATCATTGATATCGATGGCGGCCGGCGTTATTTTGAACACATCATCTTCAAAGCCCATCAGCGTATGGTAGGCCCATACGCCCAATCCACCATCCTTCGGCAAGCAATAACCGCCAATACCAGGACCGGGAAAAATCATGTTGCTATGGGTGGGGCGAATTTTAATGGCTTCAATGACTTTGATCAGATCCACACCGTTTCGTTCGGCAAACACGCTCCATTCATCTAAAAAGGCCAGAATGGTGGCCCGGTAGGAATTTTCGACGATTTTACAGGTTTCACTTTCAATCGGACGATCCAGTACCGTGAGCGGATATTCTTCGACATTAAGTATTTCGGATAAAAAGACTCGAACACGCTCGCGGGCCGTTTCATTAATGCCGCTGCAAACCCGCCAGAAATCCCGCACGGACGCCACGTAATTGCTGCCCGGCATGACGCGCTCAAATGAATGGGCTAAAAGCGGCTCGCCATCAGTTAATCCGCGTTTTCCAAACGCCTTTTTGATGATGGGATAGGCTACATACTCGGTGGTTCCCGGCGGTACCGTGGTTTCTATTAAAACCAGGCATTCGGGTTTGATCTTTTCACCGATGATTTTAAGGCTGGCTTCCAACGCCAGGATATCGGCGTGACCCTGGCGAACATTGCCGAATGTTTCTTTAAAATAGTCGCACTGAACATCAACGATGACAACATCAGCCAGACTCAGCGCATCATAGGTAAATGTGGCGATCAACGTTTTTTTCTCTTTGACACAGCGTTCGATAAGGGGGCGCACTTCAGGATCTTCTGCTTCAACCGGTGCAATGCCTCTGTTGATATAAGGAATTTTCCAAAAGGACCGGGTTGAAGGCCGTTGCATACCAATGACAAATTTGTTTGGGTTGCCATCCGCGTCAACCGAATCGGCAACAACACCGGCCATCACCGCCCCGACGAAACCAACACCCATGACCACAACGATTTCCCTCCCCTGTAATCGCTGTTCTTTCACGATCCGTTGCAAGCGCTTAAATTCCTTCTGATAATCTTTTTCCTGAGGCAATTCAAAGACCTCACCGGCCGGGCAAACCGAAACCGGGGTTTCTGATTGTGAATTTTCATTCTCTTTTGAAATCTGCATGAATCATCTCCGTTCGCGTTCAAAAAATAGTAGTTTTATTGGATATTTCAATTAATTATAACCATAATGCTCATAAGATATTATCATAAGGACGGGATAAATCAAACCTAAATTGAGCGTTTCAAATCCAAAAAATTCAATAAAAATATTTAAAAATCAAGCGGTGCATGCTGGATAAATTAAATAATTACAACATATTATAACGAAATCACCTTTTTTGGTATTGAAAGACAGTTAAAAGTGTGATTTAATTTGAAACAGCTTAATATTTACGACACCTGCATTTGTCATAGTTCAATTGATTTAGAAAGGAGCTATGTTTAATGGCACGCATACTAATTATCGATGATGAATCTCAAATCCGATCGATGCTCCGATTGATGCTGGAGAGAGTTGGATATGAGGTCGTCGAAGCCCCTGACGGCATCGAAGGAATCAGAAAATACCGAGAAAAACCTGCCGATCTGATCATCACGGATCTAATTATGCCGAATAAAGACGGTATCGGCATGATTATCGATCTGAAAAAAGAGTTCCCCAACGTAAAAATCATCGCCATGTCCGGAGGGGGGGTAAATCGTCCTGAAGGATATCTGGACGGCGCCAAGAAACTGGGCGCAAACCGCACTCTCATAAAGCCCATCGATAGAGATCAAATGCTGACGGCGGTCAAAGAAACCCTGAAAGAAAACCCCGCTGCTGTTGAGTCATCCGCGTAACAGTTTTTCACCATACGATTTAAATAATTGAGGAGTCGGGGGGATTTTTCAATTCAGATGATAGATGAATAATCGCTCGTCCCTTCGCCCCTTCAATTTCCGCCTCAATTAGATTCTATCCCTAAGGCCTGCAGCTTGATGTTTTTTGGCTTTGCAAATTTTTTCGGATTATTATAAAAGAGAACGATAGGGCCAAAATCCAAGATCCCCCCTGCTGTTCATATGCTGAGCCAAGGAAAAGAATAATTGAAGAGATTCGCTTTGATATTCTGTGCCGTCATTTTTTTTCCGTTCAATACGGGAGCCGATATCATCTATTTTAAAGATGGCATGAAAACGGTCTGTCAGGACCGAGCCTGGGAGGAGAAAGGAGAAGTTAAATGCGAGTATCAAGGCGCGATTCTGAGTTATCAAAAAGAAGATGTAGACCGCATCCAGAAAACAGAAATCGAAAAACAACCCGAAAGTCTGCCTGACCAGCATCCCCAGCCGCCCATGAAGGCCGTTGCAAAACAGGCAACACCAACTCCCAATATCAAACAGCCCGCTCCTCCCCAGAAGAAAACGCGTGCTCCAAAGGATTCTAAAATCGTCTCAATAACGCCAGATATGGCTAAAACCAAGGGATTACAATTTTATAATCCCAGACGCCCGCAAAAGTACTGGACCAGTACAGCTAGCAAGCATCATTCTTTTGAAGAAGCCATCGCAACGCTGGCGAAGCAGTATGAACGCTCTCCGGAATGGATTCAACGTCACATGGGAGAAACCAATGACCTCTATGAAATCCATCAAAATTTGAGTGGTGGCAAATTAAATGCGCCGGCCGAGGTACCGAAAGACGAAGAAGAAAAAGTACCTGAAACACTTTTCTACAATCCACGGAGACCACAGAAATACTGGACAAGCGCTAGCTCAAAGCACAATTCATTCCAAGAAGCAATTGCCGCAATGGCCAAAATATACGAACGAACGCCGCAATGGGTCCAAAAATATATGGGAACAACCAATAACCTTAGCGAAATCCATCAGAATTTGACAAACCGAAAGGAGGCTGAAACGTCGCCGTAAATTCAAGCAACTGGAAGCCACTGCGATACCGGGCCGGATCCAGCGTTTGAACAAGGCAGGCAAACAGATAGGCCGCCGTCATTGCTGAACACCGTCTGGACAATGGCACCCTATCTTTAGACGGTTAGATTATTCCTTATATTGACATTTTAGCCATTTTCCTGTACGATTTTATCAAATTATATTGTAATATAGACTATTTATATTACCTGCAGTTACAGCTCCGCAAAGCCGCTTTGTGCTTTGCGATTTTTGAAAGGTCAGACCCTCATGCTTTCAATCAGTCGCGATGTTGTTGCACTTATCCGAATATTTACCAGCTGTTTGACAGCCGCTTTTTTAATTTTCTTCATCTCCTCACTATCCGGAGAGGATCTGATTAAAAACAACAGCTTTATTGATGAGTTGGATAGAAACCTTTTGGAAATCACGGCTGAATTGGAAAGTGGTATCGAAAACAGAATTAAACAGCTGGGAGAAGTACCTGCCATCAATCCCTATAAAAAATTTTACTGCGCCGAGTTTGCAAAAGAAATTCACGAAGTTTCATATTTAACAGAAAAGCAAAAAATTTTGTTTGATGCATTTAATGTCCGCGACTTTGAAAGTAAATCAAAGCGCCTGGTAAACTATTCAGAAAAATCCAATTTGCAGGCCCTGGAAAATGAGCTCGAAATTGTAAAAAGAGAGTTAAAAAATTCCGTCAATTTAATTGATAAAAGGCGCAAGAAACTCGTACGCCAAAGAACGGCCTATATTATCCTCTTTTTCGTACTCTGGATTGTGATCTATTTCTATTATAGCCGCGGCTTTATCAGGCGATAACCCTACGATAAATCAAAATTTTTTACCCTTTCGTATAAAGAAAACCGGTTCCTTATGTATCAGTCATTTTATAACTTAAAAGTTAAGCCATTCCAAATCACAACCGACCCGAAATTTTTATGGCTCGGCGAAAAACATAAAGAAGCGCTCGCAACGCTTAAATACGGTATCTTGGAAAATAAAGGTTTTCTTTTGCTAACCGGCGATGTCGGAACCGGAAAAACCGTTTTAATCCACGGCCTGATGAAGATCATTGACGTCTCGGCAATTGTGGCCACCATTCCGGATCCCGGGCTAAACAGCATTGATTTTTTTAATTTTCTTTCCGAAGAGTTCAAGATGAACCGGCGCTTCGAAAGCAAAGGCGCTTTTCTGATCCACTTAAAGCATTTTCTGCACAAAGCCTTCGCAACCGATAAAAAAGTTCTGTTGATCGTTGATGAAGCCCAGCGGCTTAATCACGAACTCATCGAGCAGATCAGGCTTTTGTCGAACATCGAGTTGGACAACCGCAAATTGATCAACATCTTTTTTGTCGGCCAAAGCGAATTCAACAAAATGATCAACGAAGAACGCAATAAAGCCGTCAGACAGCGAATAACGGTTAGCTATCATATTGATCCCCTGACCGAGAAGGAAACGCGCGAATACATTAACCATCGGCTCAAAGTTGCCGGATGCACCCGGGAACTTTTTAAACCGGAAGCTGTGCGTAAAGTCTATGCCTTTTCCCACGG
>JASFIX010000152.1:0-8291 GCA_050122435.1 Desulfobacterales bacterium | reverse complement strand
TTAAAATGTCGCAAAAACCCATGAGTGTGGAAGAACTCGAGAAAATGGCGGTAATCATCCGCTGTGACATCATCGATATGATCTGCACCGCGGCTGCCGGACATCCGGGTGGATCGCTTTCGGCGGCCGATATCGTTACGGCGCTTTATTTCCGGGTGATGCGCATCGATCCTGAAAATCCGGACTGGCCGGACCGTGACCGCTTTATTCTTTCCAAAGGCCATGCCTGTCCGGTCTGGTATGCCGCTCTGGCAGAGCGCGGTTATTTTGACAAATCCCATCTAAAGACTCTGCGCCAGATGGGCAGCATTCTGCAGGGCCACCCGGACATGCTCAAAACCCCCGGTATCGATATGACCGCCGGTTCTCTGGGCCACGGTCTGCCGGCGGGGCTGGGCATGGCCCTGGCCGGCAAGCTGCATCAAAAAGATTATCATGTCTTTGTGATTATCGGAGACGGCGAGTCCCAGGAAGGATCCATCTGGGAAGCCTCTATGGCGGCGCCCAACTTCAAACTGGATAATCTGACCGCTATTTTGGATTACAACCATCTGCAAAACGACTACAGCCTAGAGGATATCATGCCCATTCATCCGGCGGTTGATAAGTGGCGGGCTTTTGGCTGGCACGTTATCGAAATCGATGGCCACGACATGGCGCAGGTGGTGCAGGCGCTGGAGGAAGCCAAATCACACACGGGCGCCCCCACCATGATTGTGGCCAACACGGTTAAGGGCAAAGGCGTTTCCTATATGGAAAATGTGTGTGAATGGCACGGCAAGGCGCCCTGCCAGGAAGAGGCCGACCGGGCCTTAGAAGAGCTCAGGAGGTAAATAACGTGACAATCAATCATTACCATTATCTTCGTCCCGAAATCGTACCGTTGCTGGCATCGGATGATCTGTTTGCCAAAGCCGGGCAACAGCCGACGCGCTATTCCTACGCCGAAGCAATACTGGAGCTGGGAGAGAAAAATCCCAAAGTCGTGGTGCTCGATGCGGATGTCTCCAAATCGATAAAGACCAATGAGTTCGCCGATAAATTTCCGGATCGCTCGTTTAATTTTGGTGTGGCCGAACAGAACATGATGGCCGCCGCAGCCGGAATGGCAACCACCGGTTTGATTCCCTATGCCACGACCTATGCGGTTTTTGCCAGCATGCGCGCTCTGGACATGGTGCGCAACAGCATCCACTATCCCAAACTGAATGTAAAGATCGCTGCCAGCCACAGCGGCATCACACCGGGACCTGATGGTGTCACCCACCAGGGACAGGAAGATCTGTCCATCATTCGCGCAATTGCCAATTCCACCATCATCGCGCCGGCCGATCCTGCAACCACCAAACTGGCCGTATGGGCGGCCGCCGAATATGAAGGTCCGGTTTATCTGAGCTTTACGCGGGATCCGGTGCCGGCAATCTTTGATCTCAATTACCCCTTTGAAATCGGTAAAGCCGTCACCGTCCGCGATGGCACCGATGCCACCATCATCGCCTTGCGGGACCTGGTGGTCCAGTCGCTGATCGCGGCCGAACATCTAGCCGCTAAAGGACTAAACGTCAGGGTAATCGATTGCCATACACTGAAACCACTGGATGTGGAGACCGTGCTGACAGCCGCCGGCGAGACCGGCGCCATCGTTACAGCTGAAAACAACGTGTTTTACGGTGGCTTAGGCAGTGCCGTCGCCGAGGTGCTGGTGGAAAACAATCCCATCCCGATGAAACGTATCGGTGTACGAGATACGTTCGCCGAATCCGGCCCTTATCTGGATCTGCTGGACAAATACGGGCTTTCCGCTCAACATATCGAAGCAGCCGTTGAGGAGGTCATCAAGCGCAAGTAATGTTAAAAATCTAACACAAAACGCACAGAGGATGTCTAAAAAATAGATAATAAAAATTATGGCGGTTGGATTTAAGCGATTTGTGTGGTAAACAATGCTTGCAATTTGATCTCTAAGGAGGTTTTCATCATGGGTTCAAAAAAATGGCGGGTCCATAACCCTTCAGGTAAGCGAAGGGTCATCGTTACCAAAGAACTGCCCGGCGATCGCTGGCTCAAGTTTCTGACTGAAGCCGATTGTAAAATCGAAATCTGCACCTCACCCGAAGTGCTCTCCGGCGAAGAGATTAAGGAGGCCTTTGGGGATTCGTGTGACGGCGCTATCGGCCAGTTAACCGAGCCCTGGAATGATGAATTGTATGCGGCGCTGAAAGCGGCCGGGGGAACCGCCTATAGCAACTATGCGGTCGGATTCAACAATGTGGATGTGGATGCCGCCACCAAACACGGTATCCCGGTGGGCAACACGCCGGGGGTGTTGACTGAAACCACCGCCCAGATGGCAGTGGCATTGACGTTTGCGGCTGCTCGTCGCGTCGGCGAAGCCGAACAATTTTTAAGAAAAGGCCAGTACAGAGGCTGGCTGCCTACGCTATTTATGGGTAACCTTTTATGGCGCAAGACGGTGGGTGTCATTGGCGCCGGCCGAATTGGAGCCGCCTATGCCCAGATGATGATTGAAGGCCACAAGATGAATCTGGTCTATTACGACCCGTATAAAAATGAAGCCCTGGAAAATTATCTGGAGCAATACAACAAATTTTTAGAATCGCAGGGCCGGGCGCCGGTATCCTGTAAACGTGCAGAAACCATTGAAGAATTGTTGCAGGAAGCAGATTGTGTCAGCATCCATACCATCCTGGATGAAAGCACCCACCACCTGATCAACGCTGAACGGCTGAAGCTGATGAAAGCCGATGCCATCATCGTGAATACCAGCCGCGGGCCGGTCATCGATGAGGCTGCGCTGGTCGCACATTGCCAGAACAATCCCGATTTTAAAGCCGGGTTGGATGTATTTGAAGATGAGCCCGATATGAAACCGGGTCTGGTGGATCTCGACAATGTGGTCATCGTGCCCCACATTGCTTCGGCCACCAGCTGGACCCGCCAGGGCATGGCCACTCTGGCCGCCGCCAATGTGGCGGGTATTTTGCAGGGATATCCCGCCTGGCAACGCCCGGATATCCTACCCTTTCTGGAAGGCGACTCGCCCAAAGCGGCCCCCAGCATTTTAAACGCTGATGCTTTAGGAATTCCAACATACGAGGATTAGATTCGTATCTGAATTTTGGATAATCAACGCATCCCCAAAAGCCAATTGCTCAATCGCCTGCCGGATGAATGGCCACAGGATTTAAGACCGGCCATTCAAAAGCAGGTCCACGCCAATCGGCGCAAAATCGTCGTTTTAGACGATGATCCCACCGGCACCCAGACCATCCATAACCTGCCGGTGATTACCGAGTGGTCAGTGGACACGCTTTCCACCGAGCTTAAAAATAATCGGCCGGCTTTTTATATATTGACCAATTCCAGAAGCTATCCGCTACCGATCGCCCGCCAAATGAATACCGAAATCGGTCATAATCTTAGCGCAGCGGCGGCAGAAGCTCATCGTGAGTTTGTGGTCATTAGTCGCAGTGATTCGACCCTGCGAGGACATTTTCCCGGTGAAGTCGAAGCGCTGACGGATGCGCTGGCCCAAAACTATGACGGATGGATCATCAATCCCTTTTTTCTGGAAGGCGGCCGCTATACCATTGATGATGTGCATTATGTAAACGAAGGGGATGTGCTGGTTCCCGCCGCTCAAACGGAATTTGCCAGTGATCACGTATTTGGCTATACGAAATCAAATTTGCGTGACTGGCTAGCCGAAAAAACCAAAGGGCGAATTGCTGCCAAAAATGTGGTCACCGTATCTATCGAGAACCTGCGTAGAGAGGGGCCGGAATCCGTTAGTGCCCTGTTGATGAAGTTGCATAATGGTCAATGCTGTGTCGTGAATTCCGCCGGCTACCGTGATCTTGAGGTCTTCGTTCAGGGATTACTCACTGCCGAAGCCTGCGGTAAACGGTTTTTGTTTCGGACAGCGGCTTCGTTTGTGCAGGTGCGCGCCGGCATTCTCCCCCGAGCCCTCCTCACTCAATCCGATCTCCAGTTGCCCTCGGCCGGTGGCGGCCTGATTGTGGTCGGCTCCTTTGTTCCGCGCAGCACCGGGCAGATCAATTCGCTGCTGGCCACAACCGACATTGCACAGGCCGAAGTAGACGTTGCTTCACTGCTGGATGATCGGCTGCGAGACGATGAGATCCATCGAGTGGCCAACGATACGGAACAGGCTCTGCGTCAGGGAAATGACATGCTGATTTTCACCAACCGCCAGCTGGTGGCCGGCAAAGATTCAAAAAGCAGCCTTCAGATCGCGCAAAAGATCTCACAGGGACTGATCAGCATCGTACAGCGCATTCAAGTCGCACCGCGTTATATTCTGGCAAAAGGCGGCATTACCTCCAGTGACATCGCCACCCGGGCATTGAATGTCAAAAAGGCCATTGTACTCGGCCAGGTCCTGCCGGGTGTGCCGGTCTGGAAGCTGGGTGATGAAAGCCGTTTTCCGAACCTGTCCTATATTGTTTTTCCGGGTAATGTGGGTGATGACAACGCCCTGGTCGATGTGGTTCGGCAACTGAAAGCGGATTTTGCATAAAAAAAGCCTGAATCCACAACACGACCGCAACGCATTCAGGCTAAAGAGGTTTAGCCCGTTGGCCCGTTACCCGTTTGCCGGTTAAAAAAATAAAAACGATTTGATTCCTTTTTGAACGGGCTAAAGGGGCTCAACAGAACAACGCGCAAACCGGCTATATGTGGGTGCCTGATAGATCGACCTCACAAAAAGGATTTTACGGCGTGATGATGAACTTGCCACTGAAAAAGAAAAGATGGAAGAATGAGGATATTGTTGATTTACTTTAGAAGTTATATTTATTCCGGGGAAGGTTCCTGCTTATCAATACTTAAAAATTTGACACCAAAGCCGTCCGGATTGGACCATACGACTTTGCCTTTGACCTTGGCCTTCTGGTTCTTTTTTAACGGAATCTCAAATGTGAGAATCTGCCCGGCAGAAAAATTTTCATTGGCTTCAATAAATACACCGGCAGAGCTGATATTTTTTAGAAACCCCTCGAAAATGTGCTCTTTCGCAGCGAAGCGGATGGGTTTGGAATAGGATTTGCGCTGATGTTTGCGGATATCACTCCATCCCGCGGAGGCGCATTTTTGCAAATTTGCTTGGCGGGGATCAATGGTGTGTTTGGCCCCGTAACCATAATAAAAGGCGGATTTTTTCAGCTTCTTGCGCCATACGACTTTAACGCGATAACATTCGTAAGTATCTTTTGAAGATGCAAAGGGTGAGTCATCAATACCGACGAAAATCTCTTCTCCCGGCTCCAGCAAATTATCGGCCTCAAAATATAATCCATTATCACTGAAGTTCATCATTTTGGCCCGGTGCATGACGCCGGCCTTTATATTTTCAATCGTAACCGAGCATCGATGATCCATGCGGACGTTATTTCTTTTTTCAGGATTGGTATCCATGTTCGTATTTATGCTGATTTTTTGACGATATGAATCGGAAGATATTTTCTCCTCAATTTGTCTAACTCGGCTCTAACAATGGTGAACATCTTGACGATGAAGGTGTTCATTTCCTGCATGGCCTCGAGTTGGGTCACGATCTCAGGATAAAGATGTTTGCCTCTGACCCGTTTGAGTTTTTTTTGCATTTCCTCGGACAACATTTCAAACCCGGGCGGAGCATTTAAAATGGCATCCAACAATGCCTGGTTGCTGCCATCCATAAGGGATTTTTTAAAATGAGATAATATCTGTGATTCGGTCATACCAACAAGCCGATCACGGATCTCGCGCTCCTTCAGGAATTTAAGGAGACGGTCACCCCGTTCCGCAGGATCTTCTGATAATTTGGCTTCCAGTTTGTTGATTAAATCTGAGGCGCTCCGTTTCGACTTCAACATTTCAAGTTTGGTGATGGCTTTTTCCAGGATCTGGCGTCGGGCAATGTTGCGGTCATTCTCGCTTAAATCTGCATCGTCCTGAATTCTTTGAAATTCATTCATGGCAAAATTCCGCATGAGCAGAATGTCATTATATACTTTCTCAACGGAAGCAGCCACATCTTCAGGAAGAATTTTCTGGGCCTTGGCCACCTGCAGTCGAAGTTGGGGAATTAAGTCATCAAGCATTTTTCTATTATTTTGTTTTTGTTAATAATAATGAAAATAGAGACCTTAAATAGAAAACAAAATGATCCATTTAAAAAATTTGAAACACCCAATTTAGGGTTTATATAATTCTAAACTAATATCGGCATAATACCTTAAAATATTAAATTATAATGAATTATGCAAGAATTATGCAAAGTTTACAAAATTTATTAAAAGCTATTTTAATATAAATTTCAGGTGCTTATTAAAAAATAAGGCCAATTCAGCCTATGCTGTGAAAAATATTTACCAATTTGCTGAAGTACACTTCACAATTTAAGGTGTCTTCATTTATTAAAAAAAGATTCGAAATATTTGACTTAAAACTCTAAATTCTTTATACCGTACTTAGCCCAGCAAAATTAAGATTCGTTTTTAACATGAATTTTATCGCAAAATCATATACCGGGACCCATTCGAAGCGGCCGACCTCCACAGATGGCGGTAGAAAAGGCCATCCGGATCCACGTAAATATCCGCGCAAGCTCTGTCTAAAATCGGTTTTTTTCAACTGCGGTGATCAACAATACAAGGGTTTGATTAAAAACATCAGCCGTGGTGGTGTTTTTATTGAAACGGTAGATAAATTTTTTTTCGGACAGTCAATCGAGCTGGTGATACCGAACAAACGAATCGATCGAAGTAAACCCATACCGGGCTGGATTGTGCATTTGAGTAGAAACGGAATCGGCGTTACATTTAAAAGAATGTTTGAAAGGCGTTCGGGCAGGGAGCGCCGACATGCAATCGACCGCAGAAGCGGATCAGATCGCCGCAAAAGCCATTTGCGAAAAAACCGTCGCAAGAAAAAGATGCACCTCGGCACGATAATGAATTATCACACCTAACACCTAGCGGCCGGCGAATATCTTTTGCGCGGTTTAGTCCAGCACAGCAACCGCTTCAATCTCTACCATAAAATCCGGCAACGCCAAACTTTCCACGATAAGCAGTGTATTGGGGGGATAGGGTTCCTGAAAAAACTCATCGCGAACACTGCGGTATGTCTCAATGTAGTCATAATGGGTTAGCAGTGTGGTCATTTTGACAATGTTTTGCATATTCCCGCCGGTCTCATGCAAGATGTTTTCCAAATTGGTATGCACCTGGCGAACCTGGGTTTCAAAATCTCCTTTGCCGACCAAATGACCTTCTTTATCTTTTGCAATTTGACCGGCGATGTACAGAGTGTTGCCCGCCCTGGCGGCGTGGGAATAACCGACGGTCGAGTGCACACTGCTCAGCTTCAAAACATCATGAGCCATTCGATGCCTCCTTTCATTTGCTGCTTTTCGGAAAAAATGTTTGTGGGGCGGTTACGATTTTAAATCGCCCGGCGCACAAAAAAGTCGAATTGCCGGGAAAAATCGATCAGAGAATCCAATTTGCTCTTTGCCAGGCCGGAATCAACGGATCCTTTGGCCCGCTCAATACCTTCCTCAAAACTGTCATCAAAACCGGCCGCGACAAATGCTGCCGCTGCATTTAACAGCACGACGTCTCTTCGCGGCCCTTTTTTTCCGGCTAAAACGTTTCGGATAATTTCAGCATTGGCTTGAGCATCACCGCCCTTGATTGCTTCAGGCGCTGCTCGTTTGAAACCATGCGCTTCGGGGTCCATTTCAAACGTTTTTATGGTTCCGTCTTTAAGCTGGGAAATCCGGGTGATGCCGCAAATACTGATCTCGTCAAAGGTCTCTTCTCCACATACCACAAATGCGTGCTGGGTACCGAGCTTCTGAAGAACTTGAGCCATCTTTTCGGTATGCTTGGCATCATAGACACCCAACACCTGGGCAGTTGCTCCGGCAGGGTTTGCCAAAGGCCCCAATAAGTTAAAGATAGACCGCAGCCCAACCTGCTGCCGGGGTGCCGCCACGGCCTTCATGGCGCCATGAAAAAGCGGTGCATATAAAAAACCGATCCCGATATCCTGGATGCACTTTTCAACATTCGCAAAATTGATGTCCAGATTTACGCCGAGGCTGATGAGCACATCAGCGCTGCCACACTGCCTAGAAGGCGCCCAGTTGCCGTATTTGGCCACCTTAAGCCCCGCACCGGCCACCACCAGCGCGGTTGCCGTAGAAATATTAAACGTATGGGTGCCGTTTGCGCCGTTACCATGGGTATCAAGGATCG
>JASFIX010000151.1:0-8311 GCA_050122435.1 Desulfobacterales bacterium | reverse complement strand
GAATCCTGGTCCCTCAGCCAATTAAATACAAAAGGCTTACGTATTAATTTCGTAAGCCTTTTGTAATTGGCCCTGAGCCTTCCTGCGGTGAGCTTGTCGAATCCACTGAAGTGGCAATAGAGCAGAGGGTCACATCTTAAATATTAACTATTTGAAATAAACATTTAATATTTAAGATGTGACCCCGTTTTAATACAGTCTACCAGTCTGAGTTTGTCTTCACAATTCTGCCCTGAATCTGACCAGCAATGGATTGTGATCCGAAGAGGTTACCTCGATCACCAGAGCTTCTTCAAGCTTCAAACCGCGGTAGTAAACTCGATCCACAGTGTGCCCAAATACTTTGCGGGCAAGATCGGGTTTGAAGTCCGCAGATTCTAATTGAAGACGACCGGCCATATCTTCAATGATCACTAAACGTTCCTCACTCCAGGTGTTAAAATCACCGGATAGTATCATTGGCCCCTGATGATTCATAAGAATTTCTGTCATTTGGCGCGCCTGGTCATGAAATGCGAATAAGTTCGGGGCAAAATTGATCATATGAATATTTGCGATCATCAAAGAGTGATGCGTATTGACCAAAGGATAGCGCGTGATCAATACGGTTTTCGGGAAACGGATCAAGGGTTCCGTCGCCCTAAGCGGACAGACAAAATCTGGCTCGACGGTCGCAGCCGTTAACACCCCGGTCTTTACCTGCTGATATTCGAAGGCGGTCACCAGATGCCAATAGTAGGGTCTGAGATTCAACAACCGTCTGAGTTTTTCGGATAAAAAAGCCTCCTGTATGACGAGTATATCTGCATTTTGGGAGAGGCGCACAAAGTCGCTTTCCCATTCCCCCCGACTTTCTTTTTGAATGTTCCAACTCAGCAAGCTGAAACCGGAAGTGTTGAGGCCTTTGCTCCATACTGGTGCTGTAACTGGGGGTGAATTCTCAATCTCCTGATTGCACAAATCGTCAGCGGGCAGCGAATAGAATTTTCCCGGCTGGCTTTCCACCGTCAACGTGTCTGGTATGATGACGCAACCAAAAGCTGATATGGAAAGAATGAAAATAAAAACGATCAAGCGTTTCATTCATTTAAATCCCGCAGTTGGTTTTCGAGACCGATTTTATGGACCGATGATCATACTGCAAATATCGGCCATGCCGGTCGGCATTTTATGTTCAACTAACCGAACCTGAATAATCTCGAGAAAACTTTTGGCATCATAAATTAAATTTATAATTGATCATCCAGATCGAACAACCCGAAGAACCAGGCTTGAAAACGCTGCCAGAAATTTCGGGCCGGGTCCTTCCGGACGATCGTTTCGCCCGCTTTCCAAAACAAACGGCCTTTATCATCCAGCAGCACCTGCCAGGAATTTTCAGGCTTCATTTCCTCTTCGAATTCCTGAGCAGCAGCTTCAGACAGTTTTGCACTGTCAATGATCATTCCCATTTCGGTATTAATATAGATGGAGCGCGGATCCAGATTCAGTGATCCGACAAAAGTAAACCGGCGATCGATAATCATATATTTTGCATGCAGGCCAAAAGCTTTTGACTGCACCGGTGGTGTATCAAATTTGCCTCTGGC
This sequence comes from Desulfobacterales bacterium, assembly GCA_050122435.1. GTDB lineage: Bacteria > Desulfobacterota > Desulfobacteria > Desulfobacterales > JAHEIW01 > JAHEIW01. Next base: position 6,722 of record JASFIX010000151.1, on the reverse strand, counting down.
AGAGGCATCATGGCGCATTTCAAAAAGCTCAACACCCATTTCAAGCACCTTTTTGCGGTGTTTTTTATATCCGCTATGTACGATGGGATGATTGGTCGATCCCAGTGAATTGGTGAGGATCACGACGCGAACACCCCTTGAAATCTTACCCGGAACATCATTATAAAAATCCTCATGAGGTATAAAATAAGGCGTTGAGATCAGCAACTCACGCTGGGCGTTGATAGTCAGCTCTCCTAAGGTTTCTACCAATTGTATTGGCGGTATTTCTTCTCCAACCAAAGGTTCATCATAAATGACCCTGGCCGTGCCGCTTTTCATATTCTGTTCAAGTTTTTGAAGCAGAGTGTTCCCGTCTGGATTATTTTGTTGGAATTCAACCAGCTTCTCCTCCTTTTTATCCAGCTCCTCCTGCAGTTCTTCCAGCAACCGTGGCAAAAGTTCCTGGTTTTTATAATTCTGTAATAAGGCCTCACCGGGATAGGCCCATTGATTATTCCAGTAAATATCGAAGGAGGAGGACACTTTCTTTGCAACCGCACCAAATGCCATAACATCAAAATCAGTAAAATTGTGTTTCCGATTCAGACCAAAATATTCGTTGCCGATATTTCTGCCGCCAACGATGGCAAACCGGTTATCGGCTACGATCAATTTGTTGTGCATGCGGTGGTTGAGCTGTTCAATTCTTCCCAGATATTCCAAAACGAACAGTAAGGTCGAGGTCGTGCGCCCTTGCATCGGATTGAAAAGACGCACTTCAATTTGGGGATGTTGACTTAGGGCCGCCACTGTCCGGTCGGAGCCAATGATATAAATATCATCGATCAGAATGCGGACCCGAACCCCTCGGTCTGCGGCTTTGATCACCCGATCCAGAAGCAAATCTCCGCTGGCATCAGCTTTCCATATAAAATACTGTATATCCAATGTTTCTTCAGCCAGATCGGCCAACAAGAGTCGCCAGTGCATAGCATCGTCATTGCGGAACAATTTAAGAAATCCCGAAGGTTCGTCATCCGCATCCGCTATCAAATTACGCGTGACAACAGCCAAGCGGCTATCCGGATTAGGGTCATGCGAGTATGTAATTGTTTTCATTCCCGGTTCTGGCAATGTTGCGCAAGCCAGAAACACCAGTGCAATAATAAGAAGAAGCCAAAGATTTCTTAGATTGTGGACGATGCCAAATCCTAATCTAGGCGGCAATACAGGATTAAAGGCAACGCTAAATTTAGATCTGACCATCTAAAGTGCTACCTCCAGGCGGGTTTTATAAATTTTTGTCAACTTCGGGTTGCATCATGCATACTCGAATCATCAATATTTTGCAAATGCCAAAATAGAGGATAGCATGCCTGCTTTTGCAGTAATAGGTATGAGTTCGAACCAAGCAATTTGAATTAAAAGTATCGACCCAAATTCAGCGCGCCCGTAATTATATATTTCATATGGATTTCGAAAGGTTTTTTTAAAGATGTACTGCATGGTCCGATATAATTATTTTGATAAAAAAATTCTTGTTCCAATTGTGGCGATCGCTTTTTAGGGGTGCCGAAACCGCCAATTCTCATTTATTATGGATTGACCCCTCGTAATTCAATGATATATAAAATTGAAATCGACAACTCCCTGAAAAGTAAATTATTATCAATTCCAACGGTCCTCACAATAGACATTAGAAAATGCGTACCTATAAAATCATTTTTTTTATCTTTATCGGGCTGGTGCTGCTCGCAGCTGCAGCAGTGGCGGCTTTGATATTTATTGATCCTTCTGTTTATCGAAATCAACTGGAAACCCGGGCCAGCGCCGCCTTTGAAAGGCAGTTTCAGATCGATGGCCCCATCCGTCTGGAACGATCCTTGCGCCCGCGAATCATCCTCGAAGATATTACCATCGGCAACCCGGATTGGGCCACGGGCGCGCATTTTGCCACTGCTGAAAAACTTAGTCTTCAGGTAGCACTTTTTCCTCTGCTGCGCGGCAATTTGAGAATTCTTGACGTTGCGTTTAGCGGTGTAAAACTGCTCATTGAGGAAGGCCCTGACGGTCTCAACAATTATACCTTCGGTGACAGCGAAACACCCGGGGTGCTACCGCCCATTGAGAGACTTTTGGTCAAAGACACCGTCATTAATTATCGATCAGCGGATGGCAGCAGCAAGCGCTTCGAGATTGGTGAAGTCCGGCTATGGAACATCCCCGGAGAGCCGGAACGCATCGAGGGCCGGGGTTCCGCAAAGGGAAAAACCTTCAGAATCCTGCTGGCCGCCGACAGTGCAGCGGAATTGTCCGGTCCGCAAAATCCCTGGTCTTTAAAGCTGGACATCGAAGGTCCCGATATGGCACTGATCATCGCCGGGCGAATGGAAGAAGCATTTAAATGGGAACGGGGCGATTACCGCATCGAGCTCAGCGGCAGCCAGGCGGATTCTCTTGAAACACTATTTGACATTGAATTTCCAACCACCGGCCCGTTTGAATTATCAGCGAACGTGAACACACAAGATGGGTTATTCAGTGCGAAAGACATTGCTGCCCTGGTCCACGGGCCGCCGGAAACGCCAGCGATCAAAATCTCACAGGGAGAGGCTTCAGGTGGGCCGAACGAACCACTTCAGATTGCGTTGCAGGGTCGGTTTGGCGATGCGCCCCTTTCGCTCAGATTCGCGTCGGCAAAACCGTTGGTGGGCATCTCCCAGACCGAGCCCTGGCCCATTGAGGCCCAGCTGAATCTGGCGGATATAAAACTGAACATTGACGGTGAGATGATTCCGGCGACTGTCGCAGAGGGTTTTGAGTTTGACGCCCAACTCCAGGGCGAAACCCTTAACGCGCTGGCACAGCTTCTGGACACCGACTTGCCGGAGGCCGGACCCTATCAGCTCTCATTTCACACCCGGATTGCAGCGGGAAGCTACGCGGTCACCAAACTCGAAGGCACCATGGAGCGGGCCGGGCCCTGGCATATGCTGCGCATTGATCGGGGCAACGCATCTGTAAACGAAAAAGGATCCGTGGAGGCGTCAATAGAGACCAGGCTGGATAAAGCCCCCCTATCACTGTCTTTTCAGGGCGGCCCCTCAGCCTCCGGCAAAACCGCTGACAAGGTCTGGCCGCTTAAGCTGGAGGCATCCGCGTCCGGGGCGACACTCAAAGGCGAGGGAGTCGTCGTCACCACCGAGAACGGGAAGGTTCTACAAATCGCAACCCATATCTCAGGCAACCGTTTTGAATCACTGGGTCCATTGATCGGTGTCTCTCTTCCGGCCTTCGGCAAATTCAACCTGAGCGCTGATGTCAGCAGTGATGGTAATGTGCACAAGGCTGGCAATCTCAAGGTTCAGATGGGTGCCAACCGCCTAGCCGGTAATGTTCGTTGGGAAGACAAAGCACCGCGGCCCGTTTTAAGCGGCAAACTGTCTGCAGGCCGCCTGACATTGGGCAAGCTATTGGGCAAATCATCAAAGCCGTCCTCTAAAACTAGAACAAAGGAGCTGCTGGGTCGCCCCATCAAACTCGACGGGTTAAAAGAATTTGACGCGAATCTGGATCTTACGGTGGAACAGGTGGCGGACAGTCCGATTGCCGTCGCGGACATCAAAACTACCGTAACGCTGACCAACGGCGAACTGAATGCACCCTTTCGTGCAAACATGGCGGGCGCGCCTGTAGACGGTCAGATTCAATTGAACCAGTCTAAAAACGTTCCCGCCGTTGCGCTCAAAACGACGATCGAAAAAATTGATGTAGGACAAATCCTCAAGCAGCTAAAAATTTCTGATGTCGTTATCGGTACAGCAGATGCCGTTGAGTTGGATGGCAGCAGTATGGGCGGAACGCTGCGCGCGTTACTTGAAAAAGCGACCATCACTTTGCAAGTTAAACCGGCCGAGTTGAGTTATATCGCTGAAATTTCCAACCAGAAAGTCGATATTCGCATCGAAAGTGCGGAGCTTGTCATGCACAGAGACCAGAAGCTGACAGGAGCTTTTAAAGGAAGTTTGCGGGGTGTTGGTTTTAATGCGGAAGTCAGCACTGCACATCTCAAGGAAATCCTGAAAGCCGAATCCCCCCTGCCGCTGCAGGGGACGATTCAGACGGCAGGTGCGCAATTCAAGGCTGAAGGCACCATAGCCCGGCCGTTCGCAAGTAAGACCTTTGACCTGAACTACGAACTGACAGGTAAAGAAATTCAGGGACTTGATCCGTTGGCGGATTTTGCGCTACCGCTGGGGGGTGAATTCAGTGCCAGAGGCCGCATTACGGGTCGCGGCAACCGACTCACATATGAAGAGGATCTACAAGTTGGCAAGAGTGATCTAAGGGCGAACATAAAGGTCGTCCGAGCACCAGCACGCCCCAAAATCAGCGGTAGCATAATAGCAAGCCAGATTCATATGGATGATGTGGATCTATTTGATTCGGACCGAGAATCTACGGCAACCCGGGATAACTCCCGCGTCATTCCGGAATACACGCTTCCGGTTGATACCCTTTTAGCGGCAGACCTGGATATCGATATCAAAGCCGAAAGAATTCGAGCGCCATTAGGGGATCTCGGTGAATTCGTCACGAAAGTCAGCCTCGAAGACGGCCGGTTCAAGTCTTCTCTCAGAGTTACGGGATTTAAGGGGGCACAGATCAGCAGTGAGTTTGACTTAAATGCCACTGCCGATCCGCCGCTGACCCAGATCCAGATCAACGCCAAAGATCTTAACTTCGGATCTTTGCTGAGCAAAATGGACGTGACCGACATTGTTGAGGGAAACATCGATCTGTATGTCAATCTGTCCGGCTCGGGTGCCACCCGCTACGATTTTCTCGGGAATGCTGCCGGCCGCATCACCATCATCGGTGGACCGGGGCAGATTACGGGCCGGCGGATCGATCTTTGGGCGGCCGATCTGATCCCCACGATGCTTTCTACGAGCTGGCAGAGAGATGATGTGACCGAAACCAACTGCTTGGTGTCTCACATCGAGTTGAAAGAGGGTCAGGCAGAAATTGAAGATTTGCTGCTCGACACCCAGCGCATGACGATTGCGGCCAGCGGCATAGTAGACTTGAAAACGGAAGAACTAAATGTGATTATTGCGCCCAGACCCAAGCGGGCGAGTCTGGTCAGTCTTGCCAATCCCGTCAGAATTGGAGGCACGTTGGCCGAACCCGAGGTATCCGTCACCCGGATTCCGAGGGGAAGCCGGCTGGCTGCGGGTACAGGTGCCAGTTTACTTGCCGGACTGATCAATCCGGTTTTCTTGATCTTTGCCTTGAGTGACACCGGCACCGGTGAGGCCAACCCATGTGAGGCGGCTGTCGAAGCCGCCCGGGAAGCTGCCGGGATCGATGCGCAATAAGGGCCATTTTAATTGCGGGTTCTGTTTTCTTTATCTTTTTAATCGTTCGACAATAATGGGCACCGCCGGCGGTATGCGCCGGCTGCCGCTGGTGATATTGCGAATCATCGACAGGTGTGTGCCGTCGACGGTTCGATGGGGCACCCCTGCCAGCCGGGTTGATTCAACGGTCACCAGGCCGTCCCCCAATCCACGGGTCAGGGCAATCATATTTTTACCGAGTTCATCGATCCATTCTTGTTTATCATCTGACACTTTTTGCCGCAGGTCGCTAACCCAGCGGTTGATGTCAGTTTCGCTCCAGGGGCTGGTCACACCGGCAATAATCAACATATCCACACCTTCCGGATGGGGCCGTGCGTTTAGCTCGGTTAAAAAACGGCTTCCCGGCAGCAAGTCGATTTTGGCCTCGCCGGCACCGTCAAGAATCCCGGCCAGCCAGTTTGTTTCGCCTTTCGTCAACCGAACCCACTGATCGCGCAATTCGGTAAACACCCGCAATCGCGCCAACTGGGATCCGTGGTTGGGAGTGCCCACCATGATGAGGGTTGCAACCGCGGGCACTTGGCGGTTTGTTACCGACCGGTCATATTCTATTTCAGGACGGGTGAGCATTTCGCGCGAAACCAGACCCCCCATGCTGTGCGCCACAATGGAAATGCGATCGATGCCGCGCTGTTTAAGTCCCTGCAAGGCCTCGAAAAACAGCCGGGCCGACTCTACGATCGGCTGGTCATTGGGGTAGTGCATCAGCCACACATTAAATTCTGCTTTTTCCAGTTCGGGAGCCAGATTCTGCCATACCTGGCCGGGATCATCCAGACCGTGAATTAAAACAACGGATTTTCGATCCGGATTCACCCCCCGGGGCGCTTCGCGATCCGCTTCTAATAAAGACAGTCCGAATGTTTTCGAAAAATCAGCTGCCTGTTCCGGAAACTTTTCTTTTACGGTTTCCCGCAATTGACGGCGCAGTTGCTTTTCTTCTTCCTGATACAGATTTGTGACCACCTGCCACACACCAATTAGCAGAAGAATACCCACGAGTAACCAGGGCCAGCGCCTTTTCTTAGTTTGTATATATTTCTGGTCGTTCATAGACGGTTTAGGTTGTCATCAAGTTTCGCTGCAGCATTCGTCATTCTCAAAAGATTTCCGGTTGACAAAAGGGAAAGCGTGTTAATCCATCAGAGCAGGATCGACACAAAGGCGAACACGCCGATTATCAGCAACGCCGACGCGACGATCAGCGGTAGAGCCCGGGGCTGGCGATAGACATATTGCTCTTCTTCAATCCGTTTTAAAATTCGCCAATGTTGGATGACGGCAGCAAGCAGACCCAATACCCCCAGGGTGATA
>JASFIX010000150.1:0-8331 GCA_050122435.1 Desulfobacterales bacterium | reverse complement strand
TTATATCCCAGCTTAACACCATATTTAAAACGTTTTTATCCAATTTTCAGTACCAATCCGCCGCCAGTATCCCCGGCTGCGCAACCGCCCCAGAGCAAGTAGCCGCCGCCGGCCATTGCCACGGCCTCGATTCCCTCGATGATACTGCGCCCGGCGGTGGGTGCCTGAGGATGCCCATAAATCATCGAACAGCCATAATTGTTGATCTGATCGACATCCACATTTAATTTTTGCGCCAGGTAGATATCGTTGACTGCAAAAGGATTGTGGGTCTTGATGGCCGTAACGTCCCCCGCACTGATACCGGCTTTGTCGAGCGCCATTTGCGTAGCCGGATACACGGCTGCAGCCATATGGCCCTTTTTAGCACGTGCATAGCCATAAGAGATCAGTTGGATTTCACTATTCGGATCGGCACTCAGCTCTTTTGCTTTTTCACGGGTTGTCACCGCCAGGCCGCAGTTTCCGTCAGCCGGATGAGTCTGAGCGCCAAAGGTATGCGCACCATCCGGCATAACCGGTTTGAGCCCGGCCAGCCCCTCGGCGGTGGTCTCCATCACGCCTTCGTCAGCTTCCACGAGGATGGTCTTCTTTCTGGAAACCGCAACCTCGACCGGAAACATGTAGCGTTTTTGGAAGGCACGGTCGTCCGCCAAGGCATCCTGATACTGCTGGTAGCGTCGTAAAGTCAGGGCATCACATTGCTCCCGAGTAATACCGGCTTCCTTGGCCACATTCTCAGCCGTCCAAATCATGGCGCCGCCGGCCCACGGATCTTTGGCGAAATTATCCATCACCCAGTCTTCGGATATGACCTGGCCACCGGGTCCCTGGGGATTTGGCCAGATAGCATGGGGACCGTTGGAACAGCGATCGACCATCAGACAAAAACAATTCTCATAGGTCCCGGTTTCAATACCGATGGCGGCCTGCCAGATGCAGGTCGTTGAAGTCGTGCAGGCCTGGCTGAGAAGGACACCTGGAATATCCGGGCACCCCATCAAAGCTGCTGCATAAGGGCTGCCGTAAAAACCATGGATTTGATGAATCGTAATCCCGAATACCAGATATTCGATTGCCTTCGGGTCCCAATTTTTATGGGCCAGCCATCGTTTGGCGGTAGCGGCACCCAAGGTAATTGCGTTCTCATTGGCCAGACTCCCCTGCCAGCGGGAAAACGGCGAGCTGAAATATCCTCCATACGGTATAAACGCTTTCTGCAGCATCTCAATTTCCTCCTAGAGCAAATTTAGCAAAGCTAAATTTGCAGTTAAAAGTTATTAATTATTGGTTATTAGTATAAAACTGACCGCAAACTCCTGTTGTTCTTATTCGAATAACGATTAACCAATAACTAATAACAAACCTCGCGATATTGGCTCAATGTTATTCTTCAAATTAAGTGCTTTTTTAAACACCAATTTTAGTCTGGACGGTTATCAAAAAAACGTTTCGACTTTCTTTCCGATCTGGGCAGTGACCCGTAATCCAGCACTTCCACCTCAGTGCTGACTATTATCTTGTTTTTAATTTCCTTAACGATTGTCTGAGCAAGTTCAGGCTTGCGTGACTGTTCAAAGTTTTCTTCACATTCCACCCGAATCAACATATGGTCTTTGCCGTCTTTTTTTCTGTCCAGGTGAACCTGATATTCACAACCGGCGTCGGGGATGGTCGAAAGCACCTGGTCAATCTGTCCGGGATAAATGTTAACCGCCCTGAAAATGATCATATCGTCCGAGCGGCCCAAAATCCGATCGTGCATCGGCAGAATATTGCCGCATGAGCATGAATGATCGATCAAACGCGTTAAATCCCGGGTCCGGTAACGAATTAAAGGTGCCGCTTCCTTGCACAATGTCGTAAGCACCATTTCGCCGGTCTCGCCCGCCGCTACCGGTTCCAGTGTCACCGGATCGACGATTTCGATGATGTAGTAATCCGCCCAGTAGTGAATACCTTCATGTTTGTAACAGTCAAGCCCGGTACCCGGTCCGTAAAGTTCCGTCATGCCGGGAATATCAAACATGTCTTCCAGCCCCAGCAGCTCTTTTATATGTTTGCGCATAGCATCACTGCTTCGCTCGGAGCCGAATATCATTTTCTTAAGTGCGATTTTATCCTTCAAGCCTCTTCTTCTGATTTCTTCAGCCATCAGCAGGCCCATGGAGGCCGTACAACACATGGCAGTGGATTGAAGATCCACCAGGAACTGGCACTGCATGTCCACATTCCCGGGGCCGACCGGAAGCGTCATTGCGCCGAATTTTTCGCATCCCATTTGAAATCCCACCCCGGCCGTCCAGACGCCGTACCCGACTGCGATCTGCACCCGGTCTTCCCGCGTCAAACCGGCCATTTCATAGCAGCGGGCAAAAAAATAGATCCAATCGTCGATATCTTTCTGAGTATAAGACAGAATTTTACGCTTACCGGTAGTACCCGATGACGCATGTATTCTAACAACCTCTGATTCAGGCACTGAAAGCAACGGAAACGGATACCCATCACGCAGATCATCTGCCGTGGTAAACGGTAAGCTCAGAAGGTCACCCAAAGACCGGATGTCAGCGGGGCTGACCCCGGCTTCGTCGAGCTTTTTGCGATAAAAGTCCGAGCCCTGATACGCGTGGGCAACCGTCCATTGAAGACCTTTTAGCTGATGTGCTTTCAGGTCCTCGATATTTGTAAATGAGGGCATAAAGGTTTTGGGCATAATCAAGCTCCCATATGGACTTAGACAATTTTTTAGTGGCTACTGTTCTTATAGTTCTAGCGAAATAACTATCAGGAGTGTTGGAGCAATGGAGTACTGGAGTAATGTAAGATTTGCGAATCTCCAATCATTTTCCAGTACTCCAGCACTCCACCACTCCATTACTCCAAGGTTAACTGGTTTTTTTTCTCTGTTCCCTTATTTTCTGCGTTTCCTTCAAATCAGCTTTTAGAGTTTTGGGATCAATGACCACCCCGTAATCGTTAAGTGCCTTTTCGATGCTAACGTATTCGTTGAGAACATCCTGTTCAACTGCCAGCGGATCTCTATTTAGCGAGTCACCGTAGCCACCTCCACCGGCGCTTTGAAATTGAATAACATCACCGGATTCACATATGGTCAGACCGCTGGGATCCCCTGACTGATCATTAACAATAAATTTCGCTTTGTTAGCAGCACCTCCGTTAAACAACCCCTGAGGTGGGTAGCGAAATCTTCCCGCCTGAATCGCTATGGAAGTCGGCGGTTCAGGCGCAAATTCATCATCCGGTACCCGAATAACGAATTTCCTTCCCAACCCGCCGCGCATCTTTCCGGGCCCACCGGAATCACCCATCAGACTGCGCTCTTCCACAATGAGCGGGGTGTCGCTCTCAAAGATTTCGGCAGGGGTATTCGCACCGTTTGCGGGAAAAATGGCACAATGGTGGCCGTCCATTTTACTGCTGGCGCCCATTCCGCCACCGCGAATGATCATTGTCAGCCATGGCTTGCCGTTATGGCGTTTGCCGTAAAAAATATTTGTCTGTGCCGGAGTGCCGCCGCTCTCGGCAATGATGTTGTCCGGAGTTGCGTTCGCTAATGCCTTGAATACCATCTCGGTCATGAAATGTCCGATCTGCATCCGCGCGGCCACAGCAGCCGGAAACTTACAATTGACCACACAACCTTTCGGCGCGGTCATCTTTACGGGACGGATAGCGCCCTCATTGATGGGGATTTCCGGGTCGAATGCGCTTTTAACCGCCATAAAAACGTAAGCATAGGTAAAATTATAGACCACATTACCGCCCCAATCGACTTGCGGAGATGTTCCGTCAAAGTCGATATGAATATCGCTATCCTTGACCTGCACACTTAATTTAATCGTGATATCCTTGCGTTCTCCGGCTCCTTCAATAATGCCCTTATAAGGGTAGATCCCATCAGGGATTTTGGTAATAGCTGCCCGCATGCTGGTTTCGGTTCGGCCAATAATTTCATCCGCCAGATCATCCAGTGTATCAAGGCCCTCGTCGGTTAACATTTCGATGATTTTCTGAGAACACACGTGGTTTGCGGCAACTTGGGAGCGGATATCTCCGGTGACTTCTTCAGGGGTTCTGACATTCCAACGGATCATATTGAGCACCGATTCATTTAACACGCCGGCATCATAGAGTTTTATCGGTGGGATAAATAGTCCTTCCTCATAGACCTGACGGTTATCAGAAGCCACTCTGCCGCCGATATCCGAGTGATGAAAAACACAGGCCGTAAATGCCACCGGTTTTTCCTTATAAAATATCGGGCTTAACACGCAGACATCATTTAAATGGCCCGCCAGCAACCAGGGATCGTTTACAATATACACATCCCCGGGCCGATAATCTTCCAGGGGTATCGCGTTAATGATGGTTTTGACCCCCAGGGCCATGGCGCCGGCCTGTCCCGGTGTGCAAAAGGTACCCTGAACCAGTTCCTGCCCCCGGCTGTCGGTAAACATACAGGTATAGTCGTGGGCATCTCGCAAAAGGCTGGAAAAGGCAGTTCGGGCAACAGAAGCGTCGGCTTCATCAACAATCGAAATTAATCGGCGCCACAAAATCTCCAGCGTAATCGGATCAAATTTTGATTTTGGATTGCGGATTGCGGATTGCGGATTTGCTTCTTTCTCAGTCGTATTATTCTGGTTTCCGCGTTTATCCTTCATTTTTTGGTCCTTTTTATTTTTTGATATATGCAAATATTAACTGGGGATATGATTTTTAGCAGTTATTTTTTGAATTCTAAAATCCGAAATCTAAAATCCGCAATCGAATTATTCCCCATTCAGAGTGATCCAAATAAATCCGTATTCATCAACAGACGCTTTGGCGTCTTCTCCAACGATAATGGTTGACTCCTTTTCTTCGATGATCGCCGGACCATTTAATACGGCTCCGGCAAACAGCTTGAAACGATCAAATACCTGATAGGAAATGTACGTCTTTTTAATTAAAGAAAACGCCTGTCGCTCGCCTTTCAAGCAATCTTCAATGGACTTTACCGTATTTTTCAATGGGGGGATGCGAAAAGGCCGCTCCGGCAGGCTTGCGCGCACTTTAAACGTGACAAATTCAACCGGTGTTTCCGGATAGGTTCGACCGTACAACTTTTGATAAACAGCATCAAAAAGTGCTCTGATTTCATCTTTTTTCCATTGATCAAAAGGTTTGTTGTCGATGGTAAGATCCGTTTCAGCGCCCTGCCCCACAAATCGCATCATCAGTGTTCGTTCAAATATTATTTTTTGATCCTTTTCCGCTTCCTGCAGGATGGCAGCGCCTTCTTTTTCGAGCGCTTTAAATAATTGCTCTATTTGCTTAAAATCAGCATCATCCAGTGTTTCACGATGACTGCGGGTCAGATCGAAGGCCACCGGTGCCGTAAAAAATCCAAGGGCAGATCCGACACCGGCAAGGGGTGGCACCATCACCCGGGGGGCGCCAATTTTTTTGGCCAGACCGTAAGCATGAACCGGGCCGGCTCCGCCGAATGCGGAGATGGTGACGATATTCGGATTGCCGCCTTTTTCGGCAATATGGGTCTTGGCTGCTGCTGCCATGGTTTCGTTTATCAGGTCGTGAATTCCGAAGGCAGCTTCTGTGACCCGGGTTCCCAGGGGTTTGGCAACTTTTTCTTCAATGGCTTTTTCTGCAGCCGACTTATCCAGCGGCATGGTTCCGCCCAGAAAATAATTCGGATCCAGATATCCCAGCACCAGGTCCGCATCTGTCACGGTGGGGTTTTCACCGCCGCGTTTGTAGCAGGCCGGTCCCGGATCGGCGCCGGCGCTTTCCGGACCGACCTGCAAAAGCCCCATTTTGCTCATACGGGCAATGCTGCCGCCGCCGGCTCCAATTTCCATCAAATCCACCACCGGAACCTGAATCGGAAGACCGCTGCCTTTCTTAAAACGCTGAACGCGGCCGACTTCAAAAGTGGATACCAGCCCGGCATGACCTTTTTGAATCAGACAGGATTTGGCGGTCGTGCCGCCCATATCAAAGCAAAACATATCTTTAATCTGAAACATTTTGCCATAATGCTGCGATGCGATAACGGCTGCTGTCGGCCCGGATTCAATGATTCTGACCGGATATTCGCGGGCAGTATCCACGGAAGTAATTCCCCCGCTGGAAAGCATGATAAAAAGTTTCCCCTGAAAGCCAAGAGATTCTAATCTTGCGGATAGCTTGGTCAAATATTTCGCTGTAATCGGCTTTACATAAGCATTGGTGGCGGTGGTGCAGGTTCGTTCGTATTCACGGATCTGAGGCAATACTTCATAAGAGGTAGATAAAGACAGGCCGGGTGCGATTTTGTTTACAATTTCTTTAATCTGGACTTCGTGAGATGGATTCTCATAGGAATTAATCAGGCATACGGCCAGAGACTCGATTCCGGAATCACAAAGCCCGGCTAGCACCTCGCTAACCTCTTCGGAATTTAACTTTGCAATGACCCGGCCGTCGGCCGTAATCCGCTCGGTTACTTCTTTGCGGAGCGATCGCGGTACAAGCGGTTCCGGATATTCGGCAAAAATATCATAGGCGTCATATCGCATCTCGCGCCCCAGCTCCAGGACATCCCGAAATCCGCGCGTTGTGATCAGGGCTGTCTTGGCGCCTTTTCTTTCAATAATGGCATTGATCACCAAAGTTGTACCGTGGATGATTTCATCAATTTTAGAAACAAACCCAGGAACCCGTTCCAGCAAACCGCGGACACCCTCTTCCACTGCATCGGAAGGGTCAGCCGGTGTCGTCAAACACTTGTTAATCTGAAACTCACCGGTTTTATCATCTACCAGCACAAAGTCCGTAAAGGTACCACCGATGTCACATCCCAAACGATATTGCGGATTGCGGATTGTGGATTGCGGATTTGTTTCTTTGTTTGTCTTATTATTCCCGCTTCCGCGCTTTTCTTCCATTACTCAGTCCTTTTGTATTTTCTTAATCGCCTTAGATTGATAATTAAAAAATTAATTCTTCTGTTTCTTTTAAATTCCGCAATCCGAAATCTGAAATCCGCAATCAAAAAATACTGGGTTCCTGCCATTCACCGAAAACATCACGAAATACACCAGCCATCTCTCCAACGGTTGCATATGCACGGCAACAGTCGACCAGAAGCGGCATCACATTTGTGCCATCCTTTGCACAATTTTCCAACTCCTTCAGCAGGCGCGTCACCTCCCGGTTGTCACGGGTCCTGCGAAGCTCTTTAAGGCCGGCATTTTGACTCTCGACCCATTGTTCATTGTATTCGTGGAGTTCCACATCGGTTTGCACTTCGGTGTCATCGACGTATTTGTTGACACCTACTTTAATGTATTCGCCTTTTTGAAGACCGCTTTCATATTCATACGCCTGCTGGGCAACTTTGCGCTGGATAAAACCGCTGGCAACGGCGTGAACCATGCCACCCACTTTCTGAATCTGTTGCATTTCGTCCAGAATCTTTTCCTCCATTTGTTTGGTGAGGGTCTCGATGAAGTACGAACCCGCCAGCGGATCAACCGTATCGCGCAGCCCAACCTCGTCCATAATGATTTCAAGGGTCCGCAAGGACAACAGCGCTGCTCTCGGAGTTGGAATCGTATAAGCTTCGTCAAAGGAACACAGGGCGGTGGTTTGGGCACCGCTGAGCGCTGCACCCAGGGCATAAAAGGCCCCGCGCATAATATTGTTTTCCGGCTGATCTTTGGTCAGGCCACTACCGCCACCGCCGAAAAGTCCCCTGAGAAATAACTTTTTCTTTTCTTGAACGCCATATTCTTCCTTCAGCATCTTTGCCCACAACTTTCGAGCCGCCCGGAATTTAGCGATCTGTTCCCACAAATTGCCAAAAACGTTCAGGTTAAATGAAAACCGCCCCACGAAATCTTCGACCGCCAGTCCCCTGGACTTAACATTTTCAATGTAAGCCCGGGCGATTTCAAAAGCACAAGCGATTTCCTGGGCGGGATTGGCTCCGGATTCGCGGATATGATAACCACAGATGCTGACAGGATTGCAGCGCGGCAGCTCTCTGACTGAATATTCAATGCTGTCTCCCACCAAACGAACCGCGTGTTCAACTGGAAAGATCCAGGCGCCGCGGCCGATCATTTCTTTGAGAATATCATTTTGCGGAGTAGCACTGATTTTTTCCTTGGGATAGCCGAATTTTTCAGCTGTGGCCTGATACATGGCCAGCATAATCGAAGCGACCGCATTGATGGTTAATCCGGATCCGATGCGATCCAGCGGTATACCGTCAAAAGCGATTTCAAAGTCGCGCAGCGAATCGATGGCCATCCCGACCCG
>JASFIX010000149.1:0-8360 GCA_050122435.1 Desulfobacterales bacterium | reverse complement strand
CAGGCCCAAAGGCAGTTAAATCCCCATTTGAGGATGGCGGGGATCAGAATTCTGGCATTGGCAAAGGTCTGAAAGCAAACGGTTTCCACATTATGGCGCCGGAGCACATCCAGGATGGGCGCATAATTTTTCAGTACAAATTCTTCATACATCTTTGGAGAGATCAAGGGCCGATCGTTTCCGCCGATGGGTTCGCTGAAAACCACCGCGTCGATTTCTACCTCCTGCAAAATCCGATCGGCTAAACTCGCCGCAAATTCTCCCTGGATTTTCATTCTTTTGCGAACGACATCCGGTTGGTCTATTAACAGCATCATTACGTCCGTAAAAGCCTCCCAATTGCGCACGCCCATGGTCAGAAAAAAGCCGCGGTGCACGTACAGCATGAGCACATGCTCTCTGGATCGCCAGGCGCGGACCCGCCGGTTCCATTGTTTGGGAAGCCGCTTTTTATCGGATGGATTCAGGCGGTGGGCAAATTTTTTTAGATCCGTCATTTTGTCGAGTCTGGATAGCAACTTGGGACGGGGTTCCAGATCCACCTCGATTCGTTCTCGATGATCGGAAGGAAACCGGGTCGCTAGATCGGTATCTTTGGTCAGCCCCTGTGTCCGCCAGGCCCTCAGGACATCGCTGCGGATGCCTTCTTCAAAATAAGGGACGCGATCAGGTGTTCCGTAGCCCATGGTTTCCCTGAAGCGCTCACGGCTGGACATCTTTTCCCTTATGGGTTGTGGATTCATTTTGTTCGGGAACCAATGCTGTTTTCTGTTAAAAGTGCTTGGCGGAAAAGTAGAGAATGGTTGGTCAAATATAAAAGGTTCCAATAGACGTGTCAATAATCCCATTTTGACAGGCGGCTACGCTATGGTTAAAAGAAGGATGACCGAATTTATTGTGAAAGGAACAAAATAATGCTTGCGCTTTCGACGTCCTGGCAGTCAGGTGGAACTGAAACTGCCGAAGAAATGTTTGCAGTGCTGAAAAATTTTGAGATCACCGGAATCGAGCTGAGCTATCGTATTTCAAAAGATTGCTATCGTGAGATGCAGAATCCGCTCAAGCATTCTGGATTAAAAGTCGTCAGCATCCACAATTTTTTTCCGATTCCGCCTGTTAAAAAGGACTCAAAGGGCGGTGGTGATTTGTTTCTGCTTTCCAGTAAGGATGATGAAGAACGGCGGTGTGCGATAAAATATACCACCAAAACCATTGAACATGCGGCTGAGATGGACGCTGCGGCGGTGGTATTGCATTGTGGGTTTGTGGAAATGAATCACGAAATGCAGATGCTTTATCAATACCTTAATTCAAATCGACTTGATTCAGGAGAAGCTCAAACTTTTATTCGCAATAAACTAAGGGAGCGGTATCGTCGTAAGTCCCAACATATGGATTGTTTATTGACCAGCCTGGACCGTCTGGTAGCCGTTGCTGAAAAACAGGGGGTGCTGCTGGGACTGGAAAATCGGTACCACTATCATGAGCTACCCGGACCGGATGATTTTGAAGTTATCTTTGATGCATTTAAAGGCGCGCCCATCGGATACTGGCACGACACGGGGCATGCGCATGCCAATCAAACCCTGGGCATAATCCCCAAAGGTTCGTTGTTGCAGGATAATTCCGATCGGCTCATCGGGGTTCATCTTCATGATGCCGTCGGCCTTAATGATCACATCCCGCCGGGCAGCGGCGAAATTGATTTTGCGGCGCTAAAGCCGTTCCTTTATGCTGATACTATTAAAGTTATTGAATTAAAACCGGGCATACCGGCCTCGGAAGTATCTGAAGGGATTAAATTTATCCGTGAAAAATTGTCAGAATCATAAATTTGCACCCTAGATATCGCTTTTGTTTTTAAGTATTGATAACAAGATTTATTGACTTTGTTAATCCTATTGAATAAATATGTTTCCATCTGAGCGCACATCTAAGTCGGAATTCAAAATTAGCCGTTGCATCTCCAACCTGATTTTGCCTTCATTCGGAACCGCTGCCGATTCTGCTCCATATCCGGATTAAACAATCACTTTAATTTTGTTAAAAATTTTAACAGCGTATTCGTTTCTTTAAGCCGTTAATCACATAAGGGGGTTAATTATGAAAAAGCTTTTTCTAATAGCTGCCTTAATAGTTTTACTTACGGGTCAATCTATACTGTCAGCAGAGTTAACTATTTTAACTGAAAATTTGCCTCCCTTAAACTATGTAGACAACGGCAACTTGGTGGGTCCCTCTGTGGAGATCGTAAAAGAAATTCAGAAAAGAGTCGGATCTCAGGAGCAAATCCAGGTTTATCCCTGGGCAAGAGCTTACAAAATGGCTCTGGAAGAAGAAAATGTAATATTATTTGGGATGACGTATACCGATGTACGCAAAGATAAATTTAAATGGGTCGGACCGTTAGCGACGAAAAGAGACATTCTTGTTGCCAAAAAGGGCTCGGGTATCAAAATTAAAAATCTGGAAGATGCCAAAAAAGTAGAAAGTATTGGCACACTTCTAGACGATACCAGAGGGCGGTTGCTCGAAAGAAATGGATTTCGTAACCTTGAACCCGTTTCGGATGAACAATTAAATGCGAAGAAGCTTGCTATCGGGCGTATAGACCTATGGGCCTATAAGATACCAGGTCTAAGAACGGTTTGTGATTTGGCCGGTGTAGATTACACTGAATTTGAAGAGGTCTATCACCTGCGGGAAATAGATCTTATGATTGCTTTTTCAAAGAAGACTTCGGATTCAATTGTTCAAAAATGGAGAGACGCTTTTAATGAAATGTTAGCAGATGGCACCATTATGCAAATTCGGAAAACTTGGAATATGAAATTAGAAGATGATCCATTTCCTGAGATTAAAGACTAAAAGCGCCGATTTTTTTATCTGATAATATACACCTCGCCAACACGTGGTTGATGCATTACCTCATAAAGGACTGTGTTCATGCAGCAAGCATCTTCGTCGAAGACCCCTCCTAAAGTCAACAGCATCAGCCGTCGTTTTAGTTATGCCTTGATCGGTATCCTTACCCTATTACTCATTGCTTTTGCTGTGGTGGTTATCCTTTTGAATATTAATAGAATCGAGACAGAGATGGAAAAGCGGTTGGAAAACGCCATCCGGTTTGCACAGAATAGTCTGTCAATACCGCTATGGAATATGGACTATACGGTTGTAAATGATTTTGTTGAAGCCTTATTTTTAGATGAGAGCATTGTTTATACCCGGATATCTTGGAAAGATCAGCTAATCACCGAGAAAAAGCGTCCGGATTTTCAACTCAAAGAAATTAAATCAGACACCCCCCGGCAATCGTTAAAAAGCGCTGATCTAATCGCTAAATCATCCGAAATTTTTTATAAAGACAGCCTCATCAGTCAAATCTTAATCGTGATGTCCCGTCAACAAGTGAAAAAGCAGGTGCTTTTTCAAATTTACGGCACGATTGCCTTGTTAATTCTTATTATTGCAGCAATTTGGCTCACATCCATCTTCATCACGAGACGGTATATCTCTTCCCCATTACTGAAATTACAGGAATCCGCTTCATTGATTGCGCGGGGTGATCTGGAAACCTTTGTTGATAAAAGCAGTAATGACGAGATCGGAACGCTGGCACATCATTTAGATGTCATGCGCAGATCGATCAAACGATTATTTGCCGAACTTCGCGAGAGCAAGGGGAAACTGGAAGAATACAGCCGAACCCTGGAACAGAAGGTCGAAGTGCGCACCCGCAAACTGGCGCGGTCAGTGGAAGAACTGAAAGCCCTTGGAGAGGTCAGCCAGGCGGTCAGCTCTATCCTGGATCTGGAGATGGTCTTGACAAACATTATTCGCATCGCGGTGCAATTATCAAAGACCGATACCGGGACGATTTACGAGTTCGACGAAGCAGAGGGTGTATTTATGCCGCGCATAAACTATGGCGAACGGGCAGAGTATGTTGAAGCGTTGCGCGAGTCGAGGCTGCGTGTGGGGGATGGGACGGTTATCGGCCAGGCCGCCGAAAAGCGTGCTCCGGAACAGGTTCCGGATCTTGCAGAGGTACCGGATTACCCTCTCCCTTATGTTCATCAAGCGGGCTATCGAGCGCTGCTCGCATTGCCGTTGTTGCGTGAAGACCGCCTCATTGGTGGGCTGGTTGTACGGCGCAAAGCGGCTGGAGAATTCCCCAGACCGGTTGTGAACCTGTTGCAAACTTTTGCGGCTCAGTCAGTACTTGCCATCCACAATGCGCGGCTTTTCCAGGAAATCGAGGAGAAAGGACGTGAGTTAGCGGACGCCAACAAGCACAAATCTGAGTTTCTCGCCAATATGAGCCATGAACTGAGAACCCCCCTGAATGCCATCTTGGGTTACACCGAGCTGATTCTTGACAATATTTACGGAGATGTTCCTGAGAAGATTCAGGATGTCTTGCAGCGTCTGGAAAAAAATGGGCGCCATCTCCTTAGCCTGATCAACGATGTTCTCGATCTATCCAAGATTGAGGCTGGCCGATTGACCCTTTCTCT
Organism: Desulfobacterales bacterium; assembly: GCA_050122435.1. GTDB lineage: Bacteria > Desulfobacterota > Desulfobacteria > Desulfobacterales > JAHEIW01 > JAHEIW01. The sequence goes on along the minus strand of JASFIX010000149.1, from coordinate 3,840 downwards.
CAACGAATATTCGATGGAAGAGTTGATTCAAACAGTCTTTGCCTCGGTGGAGGCTTTGGCAGCGGAAAAGAATCTGGACTTAAAAGTCGAGGTTTCCAAAGATCTAACGGTCGGAAAGGCAGACGAGCAACGCATTGCCCAGGTAATATTAAACCTGGTCGCAAATGCAATCAAATTTACCGATGAGGGGGAGGTTAAAATTGAGGCAACAGTTTCTGACGGTCGATTTTTAGTCTCTGTATCTGATACGGGTCCTGGGCTTGCGGAGGTTGATCAGCAGAAAATTTTCGATGAATTTCAGCAGGCCGACGGTTCCAGTACCCGCAAAAAGGGCGGAACCGGTCTGGGACTCTCCATCTCCAAAAAAATAATCGCTATGCACGGGGGCCGCATCTGGGTGGAATCTGCTCCCGGAAAAGGTTCGACTTTTCGGTTCACGCTGCCGATTCGAGTCGAAAAGCAAAGGAAACAAGCATGAGTCAGCTGATTTTAGTTGTTGAAGATCAGGAAGACAACCGGCGGATCATGCGGGATCTTCTCACAAGCGCCGGCTATGAGATAATTGAAGCGCTCAGCGGTGAAGAGGGCGTCGCCGCGGCCGAGACCCATCGTCCTGCACTGATCCTGATGGATATTCAACTGCCCGATTTTGACGGATACGAAGCGACCCGGCGGATCAAAGCCAATCCTGATTTGAGTGCTATCCCGATCTTTGCGGTTACCTCTTATGCGCTGAGCGGTGATGATGTCAAAGCACATGAGGCCGGCTGCGATGCATATGTTTCCAAACCGTTTAGTCCGAGGGCACTCCTGGCGAAGATCCGTGAATTCTTATCATAGATGATTTCTTCAAGAGGGCATAATGCGAACGCCACCATTAATTCTCATTGTGGATGATAATCCCGCTAACGTTGAGATTTTCCAGATGCGTCTTGCCGCCAATAATTATGAGATTATCACAGCCACAGACGGCGAAATGGGGCTGGCGATGGCCCGAGAGCGACAGCCGGACCTGATTCTGCTGGATATCATGATGCCCAAAATGGACGGTATCGAAGTCTGCCGGCATCTCAGAGCCGATTCTTCCCTGCCGTTTATGCCCATTATTATGGTGACCGCCAAGGCGGATTCAAAAGATGTCGTCAAAGGTCTCGAGGCCGGGGCGGACGAATACTTAACCAAACCCGTGAATCATGCCGCTCTGGTCGCCAGAGTGAAATCGATGCTGCGAATCAAATCATTACATGACACGGTCCTTGAGCAGTCGGTTCAACTTCGGACTCAACTTGAAACGGCCACCAAAATTCAATCGCTATTCTGGCCGGAAATTCCGGAGTTAACGGGCGGGAGCCATATCTGGGCCGTAGCGGTTCCGGCCGCCTATGTCAGCGGGGATTTGTATGACGTGATTCCCCTACCGGACAGCAGTTTATTGGCATATGTTGCCGACGTCTCCGGCAAAGGCGTTCCTGCGGCTCTGGTTATGGCTGCTTTGTCAACCAGAATCCGCAGCGAAGCACGTAATCAATACGAAATAGATACGCTTCTTGAAACCGTAAACAACAGGCTGCACAGTCTCACCTCCGAAGAAGGTTTTTTTGCCACTATCGTTCTTGCCCGGTATTGGCCCAACAACGGAAAAATGCAACTAGCGCTTGCAGGCCACTTACAGCCCTTATGGATTGCTGAAAGTGGCATAGGAAATTTGCCACAGATCAATGGGATATCCCTGGGTGTCACACCGGATGTTCGTTACGAGAAGAAGGAAATCTTGCTCTCTCCCGGGGAATCGATTCTCCTTTTTAGCGATGGGGTTATCGAAGCCGAAAATGAAGATAAGGAGCTGTTTGGCAACGATCGTCTAGTCGACTTTATCAAAGATGCAAAAGGTCCTCCCTGGGGGAAGGGATTATTAGATTTCATATCCAGTTGGCGGGGGAATTCGAGCGCCAGTGATGACTTAACCATGCTGGAGATCTGGCGCGATCCAGCTTAAAGCGGAAACCTGAAATCCAATTCAGTATTGCGCTCAAGTCACCATTTTTTCATACCATTCCGCTGTGGCATACACCTCAAATCCCACCGATTCATAAAGGGCGCAGGCGGCCGGGTTTTCACTATCCACCGTCAGTTCGACAATATCAACACCTCTGGCCTTAAGGTCATCCAATCCATTCAGCAATATGGCCTTGCCGATTTCCTGCTGGCGGTACTTCGGAACGACTCCCAGCATATGTATCAAGCCGTTGCTTTTCTTTCTTTTCTTATTCTCTGCGACATTTATAATGGACCAGCAATATCCGACCGGTTGATCGTTAAGGCAGGTTAAAATTACATCATCTGGTGAACGGCCGGTCATATTCAGCCGATAGGCAATTTCTTCCTCGGTGTTGGGATTGAATCCCCAACTGTCGGCAAAGCAGCGGTTCTGGAGTTCAGTGAGAAGATTTTCTTCACCTTGCCTTAGCCTGCGACTGTTCGTGGCGCTCTGCCTGGCGGTCGGTAGCTGGACGCTGTTAATATCGAGCCGCATTTCAAAAAAATTGCGGATGAAAGTAAATCTAAGGTGATTCAGAAGGCCTTTAGCGGAAGCGTTGGTCTCCAAAACACTGACCTGGGCTGACCTTATACCGGACTTGCCGATGCGTTTCACACCGCTTGATAAAATTTCAGTTGCGATTCCTTTGCGGCGATGCAGCGGGTGGACCAGACCGTCAAGCAAAGCACGCTGAATTCCGGGCTCGAGGGTAACGCTGAGACAGCCGACAAGGTTTCCACTTAATTCGGCGACGAGCAAATCCGTTTCAGGTGCGAAGTTTGGCCTTCCCAGCATATCCGACAAACCCTGTGCAGATATGAAGTGCCCTGAAGGCTCTAGTTTTTCAGATTCGACATGTAACTGAACGTATTTGTCAAAGTCGTTGGAGGAATAGTTCCGGATGATGTATGATCTGCCGGCCATACTTTAAAATCCATTTGCTTGCTATTGGTGAAAGTGGTTTTATTTTTAGGTTTTAAAAACGCCTAATTTAGGTTTAAATGTAATCCTTAATCCCCATAAAGCAATCATTTGCTTATTTAATTGAACGCGGAGGTTTAAAGTGACGGAAAAGGCGGATATACTTGTGGTAACTCCCCATCCGGACGATGCTGAATTCGGAGTTGCCGGGACGGTAGCGCGATGGACAAGGCAAGGAAAACAGGTTGTTTATGTGGTTTGTACCAACGGAAATAAGGGAACCAGTGACCCGGATATAAAGCCTGATAAACTGGCCGATACCCGGCAGGAAGAGCAGCGGGCTGCTGCAAAAGTTCTGGGAGTACGCGAGGTGGTATTTCTGGACAATCCGGATCAGGGACTTGAAGATACACCGCAATTTAGAAAACAGATTGTGCGGATGATCCGGCGCTACCGACCGGAAACAGTTGTTACCGCAGATCCCTATCGTCGCTATATCTGGCACCGGGATCATCGCATTGCCGGCCAGGTCACCATAGATGCGGTTTTTCCTTATGCCAGGGACCATCTGGCTTACCCGGATTTGCTCGAAGAGGGTTTACAGCCCCACAAAGTCAAGGAAATGCTTTTCTGGGCATCGGAAGATATCAACTATCTTTCCGATATTTCAGACACATTTGACCTTAAGATGGCAGCATTGCGCTGCCACGCAAGCCAGGTAAAATCAAGAGCCAAGGATCTGGAGGACTGGTTAAGGCAGCGCTGCACGGATCTGGCAGAAGGCGAGGATTTTGATCTGGCCGAAGCCTTTCACCGCGAAGAAATCGTCTGGTAACATAAAGGTTTCAGGTGTCAGTGTTCAGGTGTCAGCACTCTCGCCT
>JASFIX010000148.1:0-8379 GCA_050122435.1 Desulfobacterales bacterium | reverse complement strand
CCAAATTCCACCAGGATTTTCAGAAGATCGTCGACAAGGTTCAGATCACCCTTTATACCAAGAAAAAGGATGTGGATGAACTGACCAAACGCGCCAGGGGCGAATACAAGACCCGTGATGAACGTGTCGAGAAGATGACCGATGAGGATGTGGAGACTTATTACTCCTGCACCCTGTGCCAGTCCTTTGCCCCCAACCATGTGTGTACCGTTAGTCCCGAACGGACCGGGCTGTGCGGGGCTTATAATTGGATGGACTGCAAAGCATCCTTTGAAATCAATCCCACCGGTCCCAACCAGCCGATCGAAAAGGGCGAATGTCTGGATCCGGTTCTGGGCCAGTGGCAAGGGGTCAATGAATTTGTGCAAAAGGCCTCCCGCGGTGCCGTGGATCACTACAACTTCTATTCCATGGTCTATGATCCCATGACCACCTGCGGTTGTTGTGAATGTATTGCCGCCATGTTGCCGCAATGCAACGGCGTCATGACCGTTGGCCGCGATTACACCGGGGAAACCCCCTGTGGTATGAAGTTTACCACCTTGGCCGGTGTGATGGGCGGCGGGGCATCTTCCCCGGGCTTTGTGGGCCATTCCAAATTCAACATCACCCAGCGCAAGTTCATCCTCGGCGATGGCGGCATCAAGCGATTGGTGTGGATGCCCAAGGACCTCAAAGAGGAAATCCGCGAACGGCTGATCAAGCGAGGTGAGGAAGTTGGAATGCCGGATCTGATTGACCGCATTGCGGATGAAACCGTCGGTATCACCGAGGAAGAGATTCTGCCATTCCTGCAGGAGAAAAAACATCCGGCCCTGGAAATGGATCCATTGATCGGAGGCTGATCGAAATACGTTGCGTGTTGCGCGTTACGGGTTTGCGGGTTTATGGATAATGAATCCTGCTGCCCTGACGCGCAACTCGCTACCCGAAACTCGTAACACGATATAAGGAGATAAAGATGGCATTAACCGGTATTCAGATTTTTAAATTATTACCGAAAACCAACTGCAAGGAATGCGGTGTTCCAACCTGTCTGGCATTCGCCATGAATCTCGCATCGGGCAAGGCGGAACTGGACAACTGCCCGTATGTTTCTGATGAGGCCCGGGAGCAACTGGCTGAGGCCTCCGCACCGCCGATTCGGCCGGTACCGGTTGGCAAGGGCGTTCGCGCCGCCACCACGGGGGGTGAAACCGTTCAGTACCGTCATGAAAAGACCTTTTACAATCCCACCCTGCTGGCGGCTGCAGTCGGATCCGACATTGCCGAGTCGGATCTTGAAACCAAATTAAAGGCCTGGAATGCACTTCAGTTTGAACGGGTCGGATTAAATCTTCGGCCCGAACTGGTGGCCCTAAAAGATGTCAACGGCGACAAGGATGCTTTTGCCAGTGCTGCCAAGAAAATTGCCGAAACTTCTGAGTTCAACCTGGTGCTGATGACCGAAGATCCGGGCGTGATGAAAGCGGCCGTCGATGTTTGCGGTTTCAAGCGACCGTTAATGTATGCCGCCACCGACAACAATGTGGATGACCTCGGCGCGATCGCCAAAGAACAGGATTTACCCCTGGCGGTGCGGGCTGATTCGGTGGAAGGGCTGATTCCGCTGACCGATAAACTCACCGAGATGGGCATCAAAGACATTGTTCTGGATCCGGGTTCCAGAGAGATCAAGCAGGCCCATGAGGATCAGGTGGCCATCCGCCGGGCGGCCTTAAAAGACCTGAACCGGTCGGTGGGCTATCCGACCATCACCTTTCCGTGTGATATGGCCGCCAACCTGGATATGGAAACTTTGATTGCCGGAACATTTGTCGCCAAATACGGCGGCATCGTCGTTCTTTCGGATTTTACCGGTGAAAGTCTGTTTCCGCTCTTGCTGGAACGCTTGAATATTTATACCGATCCCCAGCGGCCCATGACGGTAACCGAGGGGATATATGAAATCAATAATCCTGATGAAAACTCACCGGTAATGGTCACCACCAATTTTGCACTGACCTATTTTATCGTTTCCGGTGAAATCGAAGGCAGCCGGGTCCCGTCATATTTGCTGATCAAGGATTCCGAGGGGCTTTCGGTAATGACGGCCTGGGCCGCCGGCAAATTTGCCGGTGATGACGTCGGCATGTTCGTGAAGAAATCTGGCATCGCGGACAAGGTCAAGCATCAGGAACTCATCATTCCGGGCTATGCCGCAGCCATTGCCGGAGAGGTTGAGGAAGAATTGCCCGGTTGGACGATTACGGTCGGTCCTAGGGAAGCAGCGCATATTCCTGGGTTTCTCAAGGCCCGGTAGAATCACTTGGAATAATGGAATAGTGGAAGGATGGAATAATGGTTTTTCCAATATTCCAGCATTCCAGCATTCCAATTGGGGCGAAGCCCCTAACTTGTTGGAGGGAGGGTGTATGTATTTAATCGGAGAAAGCTTAAACGTCATATCTAAAAAGATCGGTACCGCTTTTAAAGAAAGGGATCCCAAACCGATCCAGGAGGAAGCGCTTTTCCAGAAGGAAAAGGGGATGGACTACATCGACATCAACCTCGGTCCGGCCAAAAAAGACGGCCATGAACTCATGCCCTGGGTGGTGCAGACCGTTCAGGAAGTTGTCCCGGATGTGCCGCTGGCGTTGGATACATCCAACATCGATGCCATTGAGGCTGCACTCAAGGTCTATAAAGAGACGCCCCAGCCCCCGCTGATTAACTCCATCATGGTGCGTCCCGAGAGATATGAACGCATGGTTCCTATGGCCGCGGAGCACAATGCGGACTTCATTGCGCTGATGTGGGGGCCGGAAGGACTGCCACGGGATGAAAACGAACGGGCGGCGTTGTGCGTTGAGCTGGTTTACTTTGCTAATGAAGCCGGTATTCCCAATGATAAGATCTGGGTTGACGGTATCGTGACCCCCGTCAACATTCAACAGCCACAGCTCATTAGCTTGATGACATTTCAGGAAATGTTGCCTGAAATCACACCGGAGGCTAAAAGTACCTGCGGCCTGTCCAACATTTCAAACGGACCACCGGACCATCTGCGACCCATTCTGAATCAGACCTATATGGTCATGCTTGAAAAATACGGAATGTATTCCGTTATCGCAGACCCGCTGGATGACACCCTGATCGATATTGCCAAGGGCAAACGCCAGGACATTGTTGATCTGATATACGGAATGCTGGACGGCAACGAACCCGATATGGGATCGCTTTCCGAGGAAATGCAAAATTATGCCAAGACCGTTAACGTGATCCTTGGAAAGACACTGTATTCGGATTCATGGCTTGAGCTTTAACCTGAATTGAGCGATTTTCGCTCAATTCGGCGTTAATCGTTATTTGTTATTCATTATTCGGATTTGATCTTTCGATTACTGTAGACGAAATAAAGCCTCGCCCGATTTGGGTGGGGCTTTTTTTATAGGTAGATTGGTGTCAACCTTTGTTGCGTGCTTTCCAATCAAAGCTTTGAAATGTGAGCCCGCCGGCAGAGAGCATAACGCATGGCGCATAGCGTTTTGACAACTCGCAGCCCTTTGCGCTATGCCCCATGCGCTTTGCCCAATCCCTGAACCCCTTGAGTTTTCTTGAAATCGAGCTTGATCTTTGATAGGCTGATCAGGGTTGAGAGGTTCCGGGTTCAAAGGTTCAAGTGTTCTGGTTTCCGGCTCCAGGCTATGGGTCACCTGTTCCCGGCAGCCACAGAGAGATGCCTTACTTTCCAATTTTCATCTGTCCTCTGTTAGCGAACCTTTGAACCTTTGAACCTTGAACCTTGAACCCTGAACCTCATACCAGGGAGTGACATCTGGCGCCTAAATGCTTAATTTATTTTCGATATCATTGAGGATGAATGCGTGGTGAAAGTCAAATCAAAAGCCCTTGAAATTAATCTGGCCGACTATCATGTTGATGTCGATATAGATGAAAAATATGCCATCCTTCAGGAAGTGATGTCTAAATATTACGGCCTGATGGAAGGATTGAACACCTTCCTGAAAGAACTCTCCCATCCTTATAAAAATTGGCGCTTTATTGTGACAGAAACTCGGAAATATTCCCTTGAATATTTTCATCTGCTTAAAAATCATCCCAACGGACCGTCCGCAGCTAATCTCTTAAGTGACATATTCTTTGATGCCGTGGAGTCGGATGTTGAAATAGATGTGAAGATCGATGCCATTGATAACCTGCAGCTGTTTCTTCAGAAAGTCTTAAAGGAATCCAGCTCGGATCTGGGGACATTTTTACCGTTTATCAACAGTGCCTTTTTGCGGATAATCAATTTGCCCGACGACCATTTTGCCCTCTTTACCCGCAGCTATTATCAAATCAATCGTTTGGCTGAGATCTTTCTAAACTGTGTGCCGAAAACCGATGGCGCTTTTAATGCCATTAACCAGCTGTTAGTGAAATTTTATAATTTCACCTATGATTATTGGCTGGCAGAAAGTGACCCCCTGCCATGGTTTGAGGCGGAAGTTTCTGAGATTAAATCGCAAAACGCTTACCGGGAATTGTTTAAGTTCATTTCCCATTCGCAGTTGCAGGACTGGAAACACCGGCTGGATCGGATTGCAAACGCAAAAAAGCAAAAATCCGATAAAATTCTATCATCTTTATTGGAGCTTCCCGGATATAGCCAGATTGTGCAGGCCTACCGCCGGATCCCTCCCGGTCTGTTAAAAAGCGACAACGAAAAAGGTCGCGGACAGCATCTTAAGCTCATTTTCCTGTTTCGAATCATGAATGTTGCCGGGCTTTCGCTAATCCACGAGGAAACGCTGAGAGATATCAACCAGACGCTGGGCTGGATCATTGAAAATGAAAATTACCGCCTTATCCAAAACCTGATCCAGAAGACATTTTCTATTTTAAAAAAACGCGCCATTATGTACCCGGCCACAGCGCTTAATTGCGTGCTGAATATGGGAAAGGGCGTCTATAAAACCGATGATATCGACCTCATCAATTATTTTATTGATTCAGTCATTGATTTGGGTTTTGCCGCGCCGAATATTCAAGGTGTGGACAATAACTGGCAGATCCAGGTAAACAAAACCCACATCTCAAATATTCGGACCTGGCTGGAGTTGATCGAATTAGATCCAAAAAGGTCCACCCGCCTGCTTTCAGCCTTGATCATCCATCTGTCCCTTTACGGTGTATTCATCAAAGATATTGATCTGTTTCCGCGCGACATTACCCAGTTTTTAAACAGTGGTATCAGGCCCGTATTTAACCTTGCCAAACAGCTGACACGACTGTTTCCGGTATATTTCAATGATATTGGTGCCGAGGGCAAACTGCGGGATATATCCACGCGCATCGATGAGATTACCCAGCGCCACGATATTCTCATCCATTTTTTAAGGAAGCAAAGCCACGTGGAAAGTAGCAACCGCATTATCGATCTGATGGAGGCGGTCTTTTATTTCTGGCAAACACGCGATAAGACTCACCTTTCGCCCCATGTGCCGCCGGTGATTTATGATCAGATCGATACGCAAGGGCCATACATCGACGGTGTTTTTCAAATTATGGCCCAATTAAAGCAAAAGGGCATTCGCGATCCGAGTGATCTGCTTGCGGTTAGCGAGAAAAGCCTCAAGCAATGGCTGGCGAAAATTAAAGGTGTGCCCGACCTGGATTTTCAGCGCGTTGAACTGGCGGCTGTCTTTTACAAGATTTTGAACGAGAAATATAATTTCGATTTAATTGAGCAGGATGCTTTCCTGTCCCAGCTTAGAACCGGGGCATTGCCGGATTTGAACAGGCTGGAGCAGGCGTTTGCTGAACCGGATTTACATAAACGACTGTTTATGCTGCTCGAGTACATGGAAAAATTACAAGCAGTTATTTTGTCTGATAAATCCTTTGAAATCCGACAGGATATTTATAAAAAAAGACATATTACCATCGACATACCGTCGATGTACGGCAGTTATCATGAAATGAAGTTTGACTGTCTGGGGCTTTCCTTTCGAATCGAGTCTCTGGTCAATGTTCATTTTGAGGAGCTCATTGAAAATATTGATCTCAGCCTGATTACCAAAGCCACTTTTCACCAGATTTACAGTTTGCTGAGGCTTTTTGACAGAGCCTTGAAACTGGACGGAATTTCATCCAAGGAATTCGAACGCCAGCTCGAATTTCTGGCTCATTCTCTGGAAGTCAAAGGCTTCACCGTCACTCAATATCTGGATATTTTTAAAGGGTTTGCCCAGGCCGTTAAAAACATCGTCAATGATTATTTTAATAACATTCATGGGCAAAACCTGACCCGGATTTTAGCCCAAACGCCGTCCGATGCGCTGCTGCCAAAATTTTTGCCGAATGAGGAGGCCATTGACAGTGAAAAACAGCAGCATCGGGTTTCGGAGATTTTTTTCCGCGACCGCATTGCTTTGAGTCTGGGGCTGCCGCAGCTCGATTTGTTCTTAAGCCGAATTCTAAGCACCCTTTTTCAACAGTCCTATAGATTACCCAAAAACAAGCTCCAACGACTGCTTCTTTATGACCCCCAGAATGCCATTACCCCGATTGATTCATCTTTAGCTCGCTTAACCGGAATCATTTACTTGGGCAATAAAGGGCTCAACATGGTGCGGCTGAAAAGTTTCGGGTATCCGGTGCCGCCGGGCTTTATTATCACCACCGAAGTCTTTCGCTGTCGCGAGATCATTCAAAGCTATCCACCGGCTGAACAAAATTTTAAGGAAAAGGTTTTAAAGAATATTTCAGCGCTGGAAAAAGCCAGCGGTAAAGTTTTCGGTGACAGTCAAAACCCGTTGCTGCTTTCGGTGCGCAGCGGCTCATCCATATCTCAGCCCGGGATGATGGATACCCTGCTGGATGTCGGCAACAATGAAGAAATCACCGAAGGAATCGCTGAAAAAACAGGCAATGCTTGGTTTGCCTGGGACAATTACCGCCGGTTCCTGCAATCTTACGGCATGGCTTTTGGCTTAAAGCGCGATGATTTTGATGCGATTATCAGCGAGTCCAAACAACGGCTGGGAATTCCGCTGAAAAAAGACCTTACCGGAGATCAAATGCGGGAAGTTGCGTTGACCTATAAAGCGTTGGTTCATGGTGCCGGCATCGAGGTGGTTGAAAGCCCCTATGAGCAGCTTCTTCTGGCCATCAAGGCGGTCCTGACCTCCTGGGGATCACCAAGGGCCATGGCATATCGTCGGATTATCGGAATATCAGAGGACTGGGGCACAGCCGTTACCGTTCAGGCAATGGTCTATGGCAATATATCCCAGCAGTCGGGTACCGGTGTTGTGTTTACGCACAACCCCCGGTGGTCCGGCGATACCCTTAAACTCTGGGGGGATTTTACCATCGGCAACCAGGGAGAAGATGTTGTCTCCGGATTGGTAAAAACCATGCCGATTTCGATGTTCCAGCAAGATATCGAAATGCGGGACACCGATGTCACCATGGAAACCCATTTTCCGGAAATTTATCGAGCCTTAAAAGACTGGGCGCATGATCTGATTGATGAAAGAGGGTGGAGCCCGCAGGAAATCGAGTTTACCTTCGAAGGGCCTTCTCGTGATGATTTATATTTGCTCCAAACACGCGATATGGCCATTCGGGAACGCAAAGCGGTACTGACCTTCGACTTTGAGGAAGACCCCCAGGCCTTGTATCTGGGACACGGTGTTGGCGTCAGTGGCGGTGCCATGAGCGGTCGCCTGGTGTTCACCCTGGAAGAGATTGAAGAATGGCGCGTCATGGATCCTGGTACAGATCTAATTCTTGCCCGCAATGACACCGTGCCGGATGATATTCAGGAAATTCACGCCGCCGATGGGTTATTGACCGCCCGGGGCGGACTCACCTCTCATGCAGCGGTGATTGCCCATCGGCTGGGCAAAACCTGCGTGGTGAACTGTACCAATATGGATTGCAATGAGAAGGAAAAATATTGCGAATTTAATCAACTAAGAATTCAATCCGGGGAACATATCAGCATTGACGGCCACGAGGGTTCGGTTTATCAGGGGCTGACCAAGATTACTGAAACCAGGAAAGGAGCAAATTAGACATGGGCGAAGACAGGTTGCCTTCAGATGGTAAAAGGTTGGGTGTAAACGGGTTTGGCCGCATCGGCAAACTGACACTCTGGCACCATGTCGGCCGCAAATATTTTGATGAAATAATTGTCAATATTGGGCGACAGCCGGGATCATGCCTCGAAGACATTGCCCATTATGTTGAACGGGATTCAACCTATGGATGGTTGCACGGTTATCTTTACGGGCATACAGCTGAACCGGTGATCAGCGATCTGGATGAGAAAAACGGATCGATGGTCATTGATGGCGTCAAGGTGTGTTTTCTGCGATCGAACCGGAA
>JASFIX010000147.1:0-8406 GCA_050122435.1 Desulfobacterales bacterium | reverse complement strand
ACTATAGATAGAAAATTCAGAGATGAAACAAAAAGACCGCCATCATATTCATTTGTTGTGTGATATCAGTGAGCTCATTGTTTTATTGAGTGGAAGTGAAGATATCGAGAATTTCCTGCAGCGCATGATAGAGATGGTTGCTCGGCACATGGATGCCGATGTCTGCTCAATTTACTTGTATGAAGAAAAATCTAAAGAGTTGGTCCTGAAGGCCACTATCGGATTAAATCCAGGCGCTATCGGCCATGTCCGCATGAAAATCGGCGAAGGCCTGGTTGGAATTACGCTGGCAGAACTGGAACCGCTAAACGAAGGCCTCGCCCGCCGCCATTCCGAATTCAAGTATTTTGAGGAGATCGGCGAAGAACCTTTTGATTCGTTTTTGGCGGTACCCATCCGTAGAGGCACTGAGTTAATTGGTGTTCTGGTCGTCCAGCATAGAGACAGCGATTACTTCGATGATGTCGATGTTATGGTCATGCGAGGTATTGCCTCGCAACTGGCAGGTGCTATCGGTAGCGCGCGGTTGCTAATCGAAAGTAACCTGAGAAAAAAAGATCTAACTCTCGCATTATCTGAAGAGCAAACAGTAAAATTTGCCAAAGGGAAAATGGCTGCCGGCGGTCATGCTTTTGCGCCGGCTATTGTTTTCGATAAAAGCCACGGATGGCTGCTTGATGAGCACCAGGATGAAGGCGATGAGGAATCTGAACACAGCCTGGCTGATTTTCACAGGGCGGTTGAGGCGACAGCCGAACAGCTTAAAGCATACCAGGAACGATTTGCCCGGCGTCTGCCTGAAAGTGCCGCTTTGATCTTTTCAGCACACCTCATGATTCTCAAAGATGCTCGATTTTACCATGAAATGAAAAAAAAGATTTCTGAAGGCATACCGCCTGCAGCCGCCATACGATCGGTCGCCAGGCATTATACGGAGCTTTTTTCATCCAGCGCCCATGCCCATATCCAGGAAAAAGCCAATGATGTTAAAGATCTTGCCGGTCGAATCCTCCAGAATCTGGTACGCAAAGATGAAATAGATCCGACGCTAAGACGAGATCGGATTGTGATCGCCCGGGATCTTTATCCTTCTGATGTCCTACGGCTGGCTTCTGAAGGTGTTAAGGGCATCATCCTGGTGAGCGGTGGAGTAACTTCACATGTTTCCATCCTGGCACGCTCGCTGGAAATCCCGCTAATGATAACCGGCGAACCGCTGTTACTTAGTCTTCCAGAAGATACACCGGTTATCATGGATGCGGAAAACGGCAGTATCTATGTGAAACCTTCTGAAGAAATTGTCAAAGAATATCAATCAAACGAGAAGACGTCATTAACCCGAGAAAGAACACCTAAGGATATTTCCCCGGAGACCTACAGCCGGGATGGGATTCGAATTCGCCTCCTTGCAAACATAAATCTTTTGCGAGACCTCAAATTTGCCCATGAGATGAAGGCGGAAGGAATCGGGCTCTATCGATCCGAATTTCCATTTCTGATTCGATCGGCAGTTCCTTCAGAACAGGAACAATTTCTGGTCTATAAACAACTCTTTGGCGATATGCCGGGGAAAGATATCGCCATTCGCACTTTAGATATTGGCGGCGACAAGTTGCTTGCATATCAGGATCTCAAAAACGAAACCAATCCGGGTTTGGGATTAAGAGCAATTCGTTTTTCGTTACACTACCGGGATATATTTCATCAGCAGTTGCGAGCAATACTGCGAGCCGCAGTCGGCGCAAAAACAGTACAGGTAATGTTTCCTTTTATTTCCTCTCTGGATGAATTTTATGAGGCTAAACAGGCAGTGTACGACTGCATGAGATCACTCGAAAGAGAAAACTTAATCTATCATCAACAGCCATTAATCGGGGTTTTGGTAGAACTGCCTTCAATTGTGGAAATCATTGATGAACTTGCTGCTGAAGTCGATTTCCTGTCGATTGGCACAAACGATTTTGTGCAATACATGCTGGCAGTTGACCGGACCAATGAAAAGGTCGTCCATTACTATCAACCTTATCATCCTGCTGTTCTTAGAAGTCTGGCAAAAATTGTAAGGGCCGCTAATAGGCAGAATAAAACAATATCTGTTTGCGGTGAATTGGCACATGAAAAAGACTTTATTCCATTTTTTCTTGGTATCGGAGTTCGAGTGTTGAGCGTCTATCCCAAATTTTTGCCTTGTGTTCAAAATATTATTTCAAATTTAACGATTTCAGAGGCCGAAGAATACACCCAGAGACTTTTATCTGAAGTAACGATAAAGGCGGTGCAGCGCGCAATTGATGAATCGAGCAAACGTTATCCATCAATATAAACAAGTGTAAATTGTTATGAGTTGAACTAAAATTTCAGAGATGCCCCAAAAACCCAGGTTTAGAGGGAAAAATGCAAAATCAAAATAATTCGAGTGAGCATCAATCAGAAAACGAAAGCAAGGCCTACAATCTGATGGACGGCGCTACCGGCGAGAGCCTGAAAGTGATCAGGGAACTTGAGGAGCAACGCAAAATTTCAGCTGATTCAAAAATGCCGCTGGATGAGCGCCTGGAGGCCTATGAAGATATTTTTGATTCGGAAGTAGGGGATACGTCTTTGGTCAGGGCGCGCAATATTGAACGCGAAGTCGGTCTGCGCCAGATTTTCCTTAAATTCGAGGGCGGCAATCCAACCGGCACCCAAAAGGACCGGATCGCATTTGCCCAGGCCATGGATGCCCTGCGACGGGGGTTTGATACCATCACGATGGCCACCTGTGGAAATTACGGCGTGGCGATGGCGCTGGCCGCCTCTTTTGCCGGGCTGCGATGCCAAATTTGCATTCCTGAAAACTACCATACGAACCGCATAAAAGAAATGATCGAGCTCGGAGCAGAAATAGTCCGGGTTAACGGGGATTACGAAAGAGCGGTGATTGTTTCCCAGGAATTGGCCAAAAAGAACGAGCTTTACGATGCGAACCCCGGCGGAGATAATACGACCACCCAGTTGCGTGCATACGGGCAAATCGCTTATGAGATATACGACGAACTGCGCGATGCTCCTCAGGCAGTGGCAGCTCCGGTCTCAAACGGTACCACGCTTTCCGGTATTTACAGAGGGTTCTTGAGCCTGTACCGGCGCGGCAAAACCTCGCGGATGCCGCGTATTGTCGCGGGTTCTTCTTTTCGCAAAAACCCGATTGTACATGCCTTTTTAAAAAACATCCCGACCTGTGAAGACTTGAATCCCGAAAAAATCAGGGAAACCAGTGTGAACGAACCGTTGATCAACTGGCACGCCATTGATGGCGATATTGCCCTGGAAGCGATTCGTCAAACCTACGGATGGGCGGCCAATGCCTCGGATAAAGTCATGCTTTCCTATTCAAAGTTGATTCGTGAGAAAGAAGGACTGCAGGTTTTACCGGCTTCAACCGCCGGTTTAATCGCTTTGATGGGTCAGCATCAAAAAGAGCCGCTGGCAGGCGATCGTTATGTCGTTATTTTGACAGGGAGGAAATCATGAACAGGATGCCTGAGGGAAATGCTATCGTCTATTGTGAGGGGGCCTTCAACACACTTAATGGAAAAACGGCTCATGGTTTAGTCAGGTTTACGAATCGATATCGTGTTCTCTCGGTTGTCGATTCTCGTTATGCTGGCCGGGATGCCGGTGACGTATTGGACGGTAAAGCAAACCGAATTCCGATTTTTGGTTCCCTGGAACAGGCTGTAAAGGTGGCAGACAGTAACGCTAGACCGGCCACACACTTCGTTGTCGGGCTCGCCCCGGACGGCGGCCGCCTGAGCGCAATTGCCCGGCAGGAAGTCAAAAATGCCGTATCATATGGCTTGAACGTGGATTGCGGTCTGCACGATTATCTCTCGGAAGATCCGGAAATAATGAAGCTTGCCGCTCGATATGGCTCTAAAATTAGAGATGTTCGCAAACCGCCGCGAATCCGAAAACTTCATTTTTTCAGCGGTAAAATTGAGGAAGTCAAGGCCTTGAAAATCGCTGTATTGGGAACCGATTCAGCCATCGGTAAACGCACGACGGCCTGGTTGATCGTCAATGGCTTCAACGAGCAAGGATTTAGCACCGAGATGATCGGCACCGGTCAAACCGCCTGGATGCAGGGCGTCAAATACGGAATTATCATGGACTCCCTGGTCAACGATTTTGTTGCCGGTGAAATTGAACATGCGGTCTGGACCGCCTGGAAAGAAGGAAAACCGGATATCATTATGATTGAGGGGCAGGGCAGTTTAATGAATCCGGCCTATCCGGGTGGCTTTGAAATTCTGGCTGCCGGCCGGCCCGATATCATCGTTCTCCAGCATGCGCCGGCAAGGTTAGAATATGACGGCTTCCCCGGTTATGCAATCCAGCCCCTGAGACAGCAGATCCAGGCCATCGAACTGATATCCGGAAAGCCAGTGGTAGCAATTACGATCAATCATGAGGGCCTGTCTGATGATCAGATTGGGCCGGCTTGCGATGCGATCCAAAAAGATGTCGGCATACCGGCTTTTGATGTCCTGCGGGATGGACCCAATGCGTTGGTAGAATTCTTAGAGTCCTACATTAAATAAATTATAGAAAGAGGAACTATGGTATTAAGACAAATGCGAGCGAAACCTAATCGGAAATCCGTTTCTCAAAAGCCCGCCCATGACCCACTTTCGGAGCTACAGGTCTTTGACCGGTTGGAGATCGGTCCGGTTAAACTTGAACCCAAGAGGCTAATGGCACCCTATCGCCTTTTTTGGAACGGACACGAAGATCGGACTGACCTGATTTACAGCTATGAGGAGAAGGTATTTGATCCTTCGGAGCCGGAATCGCGAAATTTAGCGGATATGATTGCCGCCCAGGTGGCCCTCAATTACGGGTTGTTTTGCCGTTCAATTGTTTTTCACGGGACTTTCGACGAACTCGATCGCCGTTTCATCCAGGATATGACCGAAAACACCGCGCGGGAAATTTATGTTAAAAAATTTATAGAGTCTAATCCCTTTCTGACCGGTGCGGTTACGCAGTTGCCTGAGGTAAAAAAGCCAAAATATTTAAGTGCCAGGCTGGAATTCCCGAAAACCGCCACGATCAAACCCAAAACAAAGTGGCAGCTGTGGTCTTCCGACAGACATCGGCACTGTATCCTTTCCAGCGGCGGCAAAGACAGCCTTTTAAGCTACGGGCTGATCAACGAAATCGCTCGCGAAGTCCATCCAATTTTTGTAAATGAGTCGGGGCGGCACTGGTTTACCGCCTTGAATGCTTACCGCCATTTTAAAGATAACATTCCCAACACGGCCAGGGTGTGGGTCAATTCCGATCGACTGTTTTCCTGGATGCTGCAGCGCATGCCGTTTATCCGCAAGGACTTTGCGAATGTGCGTTCCGATGAATATCCGATTCGGCTGTGGACCGTGGCGGTTTTTCTTTTCGGCGTTTTACCGTTACTACGCAAAAGGGGTATCGGCCGTCTGCTGATCGGCGATGAGTATGATACTTCGGTACGCAGGGCAACCCGCGGTATCCCGCATTATGACGGGCTCTATGACCAAAGTATTTATTTTGATCAGGCGCTGTCCAGGTATTTTATGCGCAAGGGCTGGAATATCAGTCAGTTCTCCGTGCTGAGGCCGTTGTCCGAGCTGCTCATCGAAAAAATACTGGTTGAGCGCTACCCGGATCTTCAGCAGCATCAGACTTCTTGCCACGCCACCCACAAAGAGGGTGAGCGGGTTTATCCCTGCGGACAGTGCGAAAAGTGCCGCCGCATCGTTGGTATGTTAAAAGCCATCGACGCTGATCCGACCCAATGCGGCTACACGCCTCCTCAGATTCATGATTGCTTGGAAAAATTGCTCCGCAAGGGTATCTCGCAGGAGATTGCCGGTGCGCAGCATCTTTTGTTTCTATTGGCCCAAAAAGGGTTAATCGATGCAAAAGAAATACCTCCCAAGACCTTCAAAGCACATCCGGAAATCTTAAAATTGCGGTTCGATTCGAAGTCTTCTCCCATCAATTCTATACCCACCGATCTTCGCAAACCGCTTTTTCGAATTTTTCTAAAGCATGCTGACGGTGCTGTGTCGCGCAGCGGGCGCAGCTGGCAAAAAATGGATGTGATAAAGGATCCGGCGGTCGATGCGACCTTTCCTTTTGAATTTGATCCCAGTACGTCGGAAAACGGGGCCAATCATACCCGTAAACCATCCGGTGCTACCGGTCACCTGTGGGGTGAGCTTACCTGGCGCCAGGCCAGAGCACGGATCAAAAAAATGGATGTCGCTTTGCTGCCGGTGGGGTCGGTCGAGCAGCATGGGCCCCATCTGCCACTGGATACCGATGCCTTTGATGCCGATTATCTGGCGCGCAGAGTCGCGGAAGCCTGCAGCGACCCCAAACCACTGGTGCTGCCCCCGATTTCATATGGGGTGTCCTATCACCATGCGGATTTTACGGGTACGGTCAGCATATCCAATGATACGCTTGCCCAAATGATTTATGAAATCGGGATGAGCGTTTCGCACAACGGCATCCGGAAACTGGTGATTATCAACGGCCATGGCGGCAACAGCCCGGCACTGAATTATGCCGCCCAAATGATCAATCGAGATGCCCGTATTTTTGTCTGTGTCGACACCGGTGAGACCAGTGATGTGGACATTTACAATATTGTAGAGACGCCCAACGATGTGCATGCCGGTGAAATTGAAACCAGCACCGGCCTGGCCGCGCGCCCCCAGTTGGTTAAAATGGATCAGGCCAAAAAGCATATTCCGAGATTCTCCAGCAGATATCTGAACTTTACTTCCAAGCGCGGCGTATTGTGGTACGCTTACACCCGAAAAATTTCACCTAGCGGTGTCATGGGCGACCCGACGAAAGCCAGTGCCGCTAAAGGCGAAAAGATATGGGAAATCATGATTGCCCACCTGGTGTCCCTGGTTGAAGACTTAAAGCGCCTGACCCTTGAAGAAATCCATCATCGGAATTATTGATCATGAAAATTTCAGGTTTAGAAATATGGCCGGTTGAAATGCAATTAGCCGAACCTTATACGATTGCCTATGAACGGGTGGATTCAACGACCAATATATTTTTACGCCTTGAGACCAATACCGGTATCATCGGATATGGCTGTGCCGCACCGGATAAACAGGTTACCGGTGAAACCCCCGAGACGGTCATCAACATCAGCAACGATGTGATCAAGCCGGTATTGAACCGGTCGGATCCCTTGCGGCTTGCTTTGATTACGGAAAAATTGGCTTCGATTTTACCCGAACATCCGTCAGCAGTTGCCATGGTGGACATGGCGCTGCATGATATCCTGGGTAAAGTTAGCGGACTGCCGGCCTACAAGCTGTTGGGTGGCTTTCGCACCCGTATGAAGACCTGCGTGACCATTGGCATTGAGCCTCTGGCAGAAACGGTTGCCAGGGCCAGAGAATGGGTCAAAGAAGGATTTAGGTCTCTGAAAATCAAGGGTGGACGCAATGTTGAGGAGGATATCGAAAAAATTTTAAAGGTGCGTGAAAACATAGGCAAAAAGATTGAGCTGCGATTTGATGCCAACCAGGGGTATACGGAGGAAGAGGCGCTGCATTTTGTTGGGGCAACCCGCTCGGCCAGACTCGAATTGATCGAACAGCCGACAAATAGGGCCGATTTTGACCTTCTGGGGAAAATCACCGATGTGGTACCGATACCGGTAATGGCCGATGAGAGTATCATGAATCTGCGGGATGTTTTTCGACTGGCCCGCAAAGAACTGGTGGACATGGTCAACATCAAATTGATGAAAGTTGGCGGCATCGCCGAAGCCATGCGGATAAATGCGGTCGCCCGTGCCGCCAAACTCGAGGTGATGGTCGGATGCATGGACGAATCGGCGCTGGGCATTGCGGCCGGCCTGCATTTTGCACTGGCGCGGCCCAATGTGATTTATGCGGATTTGGACGGTCATCTGGACTTGGTGGACGATCCCGCCCAGGGAGCGGTTATTTTAAAAAAGGGAATTCTTTATCCGACATCGAAGCCCGGCTTGGGAGTTGAATTAAAGTGAAACGCAAAATGTTATCCAGAAATTTTACAACGAAACAGACATCAACCATATTGTGGAATATGCTGCTGATTTCTACAGGCAGCGTTATTTGCGCGGTTGCCATTAAAGGGATACTGGTTCCCAAACAGTTCCTGGCCGGTGGCGTAACCGGACTGGCCCTCCTTGGCCATTATATATTTCCGTCTTTACCGCTCGGATTTGTCTATTTTCTGTTGAATATCCCCCTGTTTGTCATCGGCTGGATGTTCGTGGGCAGGCGTTTCTTCTGGTACAGTCTGGCGGGGATGATCATTTTCTCGGCGGTCATATTCTGGCCGTATCCGGTATTCCCTCTTGAA
>JASFIX010000146.1:0-8432 GCA_050122435.1 Desulfobacterales bacterium | reverse complement strand
TCATTTCATCGGTCAGCTGATTTTCCTGAATCTTGGTCTCCTGAATGGCAAAAATATCGGCATCTAAATGATTAAAGGATGTGAAAAAATCCTTTTTAATTACCGCCCGCAGGCCGTTTACGTTCCAGGATATTAATTTGATCCGCTTCTTCTTTTTCGCCATCTTTACATCCTCAAGGGAATTATAGAATTTATTAGCACGCAAAGCCGCCTGCCGCGCCATAGCCCTGTAGAAGGCGACAGCGGGCAAAGCTCGCAAAGAAAACATTTTTTAAATCTTATAAGAAATCTTTGTGTCTTCGCGTGAGGTTTTTATTCCCCCAGCAATGTCCTTACCTTCGCCAAGCTTTCACTGTTTCCAACACCTTCCAAAACCTCTTTGATCGAGCGCAGGCATTCTCGGATGATCACGGTTTTGGGCCGTGAAGAACCCAGCTGTGCATCAATGGTTTTTAAGTCCGCCATCAGTTCCGAAAGACCATCAAAATCCAGTCCCAGGTTGCCAGCCTGGCCTTTAAGCTCCCCGGCTGCCTGTTCGACGCCCTGACAGCTGACGGAATCCATAACGGGTTGATCGGTTAGCTTGCTCGGCGAACCGTCGGCAAGAGACACACCACCTGTCAGACGCTTAACTTCACTGGCACCTTCAGTACTGATACCAATCCCGCCGGACAGCGTTCTAATTTCCACCAGCTGCAATCCAATAAGGGTTTCGGCCACCCGGGAACTGGTATCGCGGTCCAGACCTAATCCCTCGCCAACGTCATACATGGAGACCTGGGTGGAGGAATCCCCGCTGGTCTGCTCAAACAGTTGAATTAAAAATTGCTGGCCGGTTTCATCCAGTTCGCTGCCGCTCATGATGATCCTTTCAGGTTGAGCCTGTTGAGCCCGTTACCCCGTTTGCCGGTAAAAATAAAATCGGACATTTTCCTTTTTTAACGGGCTCAACCGGAAACGGGCAAACCGGTTAACCCATCGAGTGTTAAAACCTGCATTGCTTAAGTTGGCGACTGAAACTTTACGAAACGACTTCCTCGATAGCTGATTTAATATCCGGATACTGAAATTCAAAACCGTGGCTCAAAAGCTTCGCTGGAATGGCACGCTGGCTGTCCAGCAGCACACTGCCGAATTCTCCGAGCGCCGCACGGACCATAAATGCCGGGGCCGGCATGATGGCCGGCCGGCCCAGTACCTGTCCCATAGTTTTTGCCAGCTCGTGGTTTGTCACCGGATTGGGGGCGCAAAAGTTCAGCGGGCCGTTGACCTGTGGATGTTCACAAACAAACTGGATCGCAGCCATCAGATCCGTCAGGTGCATCCAGGGAAACCATTGGTTGCCGCTGCCGATGGGTCCGCCCACAAACGATTTGAAAGCCGGAATCATCTTGGCCAGGGCCCCGCCGCCTTTTCCCAGAATAACGCCAAATCGCATCAGGGCAACCCGGATGCCCTTGGCAGTGGCCTTCAAGGCCTCTGCTTCCCAGTCCACCGAAACAGAGGCTAAAAAGTCATTACCGGGTTTTTCGTCTTCTTTTAAAAGGTCATCGCCCCGATTGCCGTAATAACCGGCACCGGATGCATTGCAAAGGACCACCGATTGATTTGCAGGCAGAGCATCCACCACATTGCGGGTGGTTAAAATGCGACTGTCATAAATCTGTTCCTTGTAGCTTTTGCTCCAGCGTTTGAAAATTGATTTGCCTACCAAGTTAACCACAGCATCCACATCGCTCAGCGCTTTCTGCCAGTCTCCTGGCCGGGTTGTGTCTGCTGAAATATATTGATACCTGTCGGTGGGTATCCGATTTTGAGTCGCCGCCCGCCCCACCGCAATGACAGCGTGCCCTTTATCAAGAAGATAATCCGAAAGATTTGCGCCGACAAATCCCAGGCCACCCGTTATAAGAAACTTCATGGGTTTACCTCCTGCGATATATACACAAAAGAAAAGCGGGCTGTGGTGCCCGCTAATACCTGAATTTTAAATCAAACTTAATACGAAGGTTGAGGGCTTATTTTCCAGGGTTACTCAACGCCTTTTTTTATGGTTTTAGGATTTTCGGTTTGCATCACGGTTGGATTTATCCGAACAGATCGGACATACGCCCAGAAATTCCAATCGGTGTCCGATAATCTCAAAATTGGTGGTATTGACTTTATCCAGATCGATTTCTAAATCAGAGACCATCGGGGCATCCGCAATCCGATCACAACGAACACAGCGGATATGACAGTGATCGGATGGGTCTCCGTCAAAACGTTTGAGCGAGCAACCGGGTTCCAGCTTTTGAATCTCACCGGATTCAGAAAGTATCTCAAGGTTGCGATAGACCGTTCCCAGGCTGATACGCGGCAATCGCTTGCGAACGATCTCATAGATCTCATCCGCACTGGGATGGGTGTTAACTTTACGAAGCTCCTCCAGAATTACCTTACGCTGACGCGTCATCCGAAGGTTCGGGTGCTTTTGCAAACTGTTTATGCCTCCTGCTAAAGATTACCCTCTTTCTTCAAGGGGCTCAAATTCACAGACATCCGGCCCGCAGTAATCACCGACATATTCTGATTCCGGTCGGTACAGCATGGGTTTGGGTGCGGCACCGGCAAAATATTCTTCGATTACGTGGGCGCTCCAGCCGGATATTCTCGAAATCGCAAATACTGGTGTGAACAGGTCAATTGGAATTCCCATGGCATAATAAAGGGAAGCGCTATAAAAATCAACATTTACATAGATATCCTTGTTTTTGCGCTTTTTAAACTCAGCTTTTCCAGTTTTTTCTAACAGTTGTGACATTTCATACCAGCGGGTATCCCCGATGCGCTCTCCCATTCTCTTGGACATGGGGGCCAGAATATGGGCCCGGGGATCATCGGTGTCATACACCGCATGTCCCAATCCAAAAATTTTGAGGCCGGCATCAAATTGCTGATTCACATAGGCTTCGACTTTATCCACCGAACCGATCTTCTTCAGCATTTCCATAACACGCATATTGGCGCCCCCGTGAAGCTCTCCCGACAGAGAGCCCACCGCTGCACCGACGGACGCGTACATATGGGCGCGGGTTGAAGCGACCTCACGGGCGGCAAAGGTGGACGCATTAAAGGAATGCTCGGCATGCAGCACCAGGCAGGTGTCCATGAAGCGGCTTTCTTCTTCATCCGGCGCTTCGCCTTTGAGCATATAGAGGAAATTGGCCGCATGATCTAGATCGGGCGATGGACTCAGCGGTTCTTTATCGTTGCGGATACGGTCCCAGGCCGCAAGAAGCGTAGGAAACTTCGCAATCAACCTTATGGCCATTCGAACGGCTGCTTCCTGTGTTTGATCGGTGACATCCGGATCATGATTGGCCAGCAGGGCAACACCGGCCTGTAAAACATCCATCACCAGCGCGTCTTTCGGTCGGGTTTTCAAGGCGGCAATTACTTCCGGCGCGATCTCTCTTTCCGCTGCCAGCTGCGCTTTAAACGACTTCAGCTCAGCTTTATCCGGCAGTTTCTCAAAAAGAAGCAAATAAGCCACTTCCTCAAACGACGTTGTATTCGCCAGATCTTGAATAAGATAGCCCCTGTAGATTAATTTCCCGGCGGCACCCTGGACGTCGCTGATGCGGGTATCAGCGATGACCACGCCGCGCAATCCTGTATTCAATATTGGTCTGCATTCTTCTTGCATAAATCACCTCATCTTCTTACCCCAACATGGGGACGAAAAAAGTAAATGGGCGCTCTTCTACTGTTGGTCATACCTATTTAAAAATGGATTTTGAGTGCAGAAATGTCAAGAGGGATCAGAAATTTTTCATTTTTTAGCACGACCGAACGTTAACCCGCCTGCAGTGGACCCGGACTCGCTTTATCAATAAGGCATTTTTTCCGGGGGACGTCGTTCAGGCACATATTCCTGTGGAATTTTGCCCTCGTTCCATTCCTTTGAAACATACAGGCTGCAGTAACAGCTGCCGAACTCTTCGATATCCGGGACACTGTAGACACAGGGGCAAAAAATATCCCGGTCCAATTCCTTATCACCCGAAAGCAGGCGGCAGGGGCAGCCCATGTAACCGTAATTGTCCTTGTTGGTGATCAAGGCTTCCAGGAGTTCAAAGGTCCGCTCTTTGTCCTTGTTAAAATAATAGCCTTTCGGCTCCTGTACTTTTTTCATGCGATCATAAAGTTCTTGTGGTGTCATTCCATTCCCAGAGCCTCCTTAATTTCTTTTTCTTTGTAACCCACAACAACAGTGTCCCCAATGATAATGGTCGGAAACGAGCAGCGCGGATTGAATTTTTTGACATCTTCAATGATGGCCTTGCGTTCATCCCCCTCAAGCTTATCTACGTCAACAAATTCATATTTTATGGTACATTCACCTAAGAATTTTTTAGTGGCCTTACAGTGGCTGCAGGTGCTCAACGAGTAAATTTTAACTTTCGGTTGGGACATCGGAACATCCTTTCGTGATGTTAGGTTTGTTTATCAGCGGAGACAGAAATACGTCCCTAATCAAAAACAACGCTTCAATCGTGAAATTTCGACCTGTTAAATCGCTATCAAGCCAATTAAGAGTCTTGCAAAATAGTATAATATTTTAATTATTTCAATACAAAAAACAATTCAGTATAATTATAAT
Organism: Desulfobacterales bacterium; assembly: GCA_050122435.1. Classification (GTDB taxonomy): domain Bacteria; phylum Desulfobacterota; class Desulfobacteria; order Desulfobacterales; family JAHEIW01; genus JAHEIW01. Next base: position 3,787 of record JASFIX010000146.1, on the reverse strand, counting down.
GATTTATGTCAATGTCAAACGCTCCGCCGGTGCACCGAATTCTTAATTGAGACGATTTGAGACACCTGTAGATCATGAAATGGTGCACCCAATCAGTAAGTAAAAACAGGTTTTGGAGTGCCATCGGCACCACAAAACACCTTGGAATATCGATGATAACAGTTGATAAACAGGCGGTTATATCTCCCACTGCCAAAATAAAGAATTTAAATTGGGGGGTGAATAAGAACCAACCGATGAATCTTTAAATTGTTTCGTCTCATAGAGTTTATGAGACACTCCTGTATCACAAGACAAAAAAGATGGCCGTTCAGGTTCAGTAAACCCACAACTCTGATCAGTGATAAAGATTGTCGGCCGATTATTTTTCTCACAATTCCAGCTGGTTGCATCATTAAAAAGATTAATCTATATTATTTTCGTATGATATAGAAACATTGGCATAAAATTTGCCAATAATTATTTGATAATTTATAGAAATTCTGATTTTTTAAGGGTCTTGACAAAAATACTTGTATACCTTAATAAGAATCATTACTAATAATAAACTTCTTGATGTTCCCGTAAATTTCTATGTACTTCACTTTCTGAAAATCAATCCCATTTAACCTAAATCGATCTTTCCACGAAGGGAGGAATTATATGCCAGACGAAAAAAAACCAGTTCCCAAAAAAGTCGTTCCCAAGAAAAAGGAGGTTGATCCCAAAGACCTCACAACCTGTGATGCCACCACCCAGATGATCATCAAGGCCCGCAAGGACGGCGTCGAAACGGCATTTGATCGCGCTACCAGCATGAAGGCCTGCCCCATTGGGGCGGACTCGGCCTGCTGCAAACATTGCTTCATGGGCCCCTGCCGCCTGAATGCCAAGGATCCTTATGGAAAAGTCGGTGTCTGCGGTGCGACCATCGATACCATCATGGCGCGAAATTTTGCGCGTGCGGTAGCTTCCGGCGGCGCCGCCCATACCGACCATGGTATGAGCATGCTCGATCTGTTTCGGGAGGTGATCAACGGCAACATCAAAGATTATGAGATCAAAAATCCTCAAAAGCTTATTGAAGTTGCCGGCTATGTCGGAATCGAGACCGAAGATCGCGAAATCAAAGACATCGCCATGGATCTGTACCATGAATTGGAGCGGACCTATACCCAGGTTGAGGGCGAAATTCCATTTGCCAAACGGGTTCCGGAAAAAACACTGGAAACCTGGCGCAAGGAAGGCATCGTGCCCCGCGGCGCCATGCGCGAGATCATGGAACTCATGCATCGCACGCACATGGGCGTGGATCAGGATTATCCCAACATCACCAAACAATGCAGCCGCACCGCACTGGCCGACGGCTGGGGTGGCTCCATGGTGGCCACCGAGATTTCCGATATCCTCTTTGGCACCCCGGCACCGGTTGCTATCGAAGTCAACATGGGTGTCCTTAAAGAAGACCAGGTCAATATCATTGTGCATGGTCACGAGCCGAATCTTTTCGAATCGATGATTGAATCGTGCAACGAGACGACCCTTATCGAAGCGGCCAAAAAAGCCGGCGCCAAGGGCATCAACCTGTGCGGTATGTGCTGTTCCGGTGCAGAAGTCTTGGTACGCCATGGCATTCCACATGCCGGCAATTTTATGTCGACTGAAACGATATTGGTTACCGGCGCCGTAGACGCCATGACGGTTGACGTGCAGTGTATCAAGCAGGGCCTGGCGAAGGTAGCCGATTGCTATGATACTCCGCTGATCACCACCAACCCCAGATGTAAGATCGAAGGGGCCACGCACATCGAGTTCCATGAGCATACGCCTAAAGAATGCACAGATGAAATCGTCATCCGGGCCATCGGACGCTTCAAGAGCCGAAGCAAGCCGGTCGAAATACCCCAGATCAAGAATTCCGGCGTCCATGGTTTCTCCCATGAATATATCAACTACATGCTGGGCGGAACTTTCCGGGCATCCTACACCCCGCTCAATGACAATATCATCAATGGCCGCATCCGCGGCGTTGCCGGCGTTGTGGGTTGCACAAACCCGCGAATGAAGCAGGACTATGTGCATGTCGAACTGGTCAAAGAATTAATTAAAAACGACGTGCTGGTCGTTCAGACCGGATGCTCTCAGGTGGCATTGGCCAAAGCCGGATTGACAACGCCGGAGGCCGCTCATCTGGCCGGCCCCGGGCTGAAAGAAGTCTGCGAAACAGTGGGCATGCCACCGGTCCTCGGCATTGGCTCATGTGTGGACAACAGCCGCATTCTGATTGCCTGTGCCGAAATGGTCAAGACGGGCGGTCTGGGCGAAAGCATTGCCGATCTGCCCGTCGCCGGATGCGCACCGGAATATATGAGTGAAAAAGCCATCTGCATCGGGCAGTATTTTGTCGCTTCCGGTGTCTACACTGTTTTCGGCGTTACGTTCCCGATTGTCGAAGGCACCAAATTCCACAAACACCTGTTTGAAGAGCTTGAGGATCTGGGCCTGGGCATGTGGGGTTTTGCCACCGATCCGCATGAAATTGCCCGCCTGATGATTACGCATATCGACAAGAAACGCGCGGCCCTGGGTATCGACAAAGCCCGCGAGCGCGTCCTGATGGATATGGCCAGTCGTCGCGAATTGGATGATGTCGCTTAAGCGCATCAGCCGCTGATCACAAAAAAAAAGGGGCCCCAACCCGGGCCCCTTTTTTTACCTAATTACAATTAATTTATAATGTGATCAAAAATACTTGACCGTCAAATATCGCGGGAAACCCAAATTTGGTGGAATGTTCTTTTCCACGATCCGCACGATAGATATTTAAAATCCCCTCACCGACCCGTTCGTGCCAAAACCCATTGAGTGGCTCTACCAACTCAAAAACGCTAAATATTTTTTCCGATCCGTTTGATTTAAGTCAATTCTTGTTTCAACCACAATGTGGTAAACATACCTCACTTCGAAAATCTTGCCTAATTCTTGAATCCGCTGATTTTCGCATTTCTAACTTAGCACCTAAGGAGGGCCACCCATGAAAAAAAATAACGATAAACATTTTCCGATGCAGAAAGGTGGGATAAAAGACTGGACAATTTGCGAATCGACTGCACAGATGCTAAAAAAATCTCAAAAAGAGGGCGTTGATACAGCATTTGATCGGGCTGCGGCTATGAAACCGTGTCCCATCGGGGCTGATTCCGCCTGTTGCAAGCATTGCGCCATGGGACCGTGCCGACTGAATTCCAAGGATCCGTATGGCAAAGTCGGCGTCTGCGGCGCAACTATCGATACGATCCAGGCACGAAACTTTGCCCGCATGGTCGCCTGTGGTACGGCGGCACACTCCAGCCACGGGAGATCGATGATCAAACTTTTCAGAAATGTAGTCAATGGTCAAATCAAGGACTATTCCATTAAAGACAAGAATAAACTCGAAGAAGTGGCTAAATCCGTCGGAATTGAGACCAACGACCGTGAAATTAAGGAAATTGCGCTTGATTTGTGCGACGAACTGGAGTCTATTTTCAGCCAGGTAGAGGGAGAGATTCCTTTTGCCAGGCGAGTGCCACCCAAAACCCTGGAAACCTGGCGCAAACTGGATATCGTTCCGCGAGGCGCTATGCTGGAAGTAATGGAACTAATGCAACGCACCCATGCCGGAATGGATCAGGATTATGCCAATCTAACCCGACAAATCAGCCGTACTGCGCTGGTAGATGGTTGGGGCGGGTCCATGGTTGCGACCGAAATTTCCGATATCCTTTTTGGCACCCCAAGCCCGTTGGCAACTGAAGTGGACATGGGC